>PMJJ01000075.1 GCA_003157385.1 Actinomycetota bacterium
CGTGATTACATCGGTCAATCACTGCTGTTGGAGAGGCGCACTGGCTTTCGTCCGGAGAGCTTCCTGCTTATGTCCCCCTGCTCACTTCCAGGAAGACCCCCCGGCCAGCGCCATCCACTGATCGGGCTGGCGGTAGAACTCGAAGGTGCGCTTCTTCTTGCGGGGCAGGCCCAGCCGAACCTCCAGCGCCTGGTAGATGACCTCCTGGCCGGTGATCTCCTTGACCTCGCCGACGTTCACCCCCGGGGCGGCGTATAGGTTTGACGGGATTTGTAGTGTCGTGGTTGCAAGGTCGGTGTGCCCATGATGTTGGGGGACGGGCAGGCGGAAAGCGCCCGATCACCACGGCTTCGCCTCGGATGGCGAGTCCAACGGCTGCGGCCTCTGGCGCTATTTCATCAGGTCCAGCATGTACTGGGTGGGGTCCTCGAGGTTTGAAGGCTGCGGGCCGTACCAGTTCCCCCTTGCTCGGGTGCCGGGGGTATACATCTCGAAGTGCAGCTGGACCGTACCGCTGACCGCGCCGATCTGTTGCCCGGCCTTGACGGTCTGGCCCACCGCCAGGAGCGCGGGGCTCATCATCTCGCCGTAGAAGGCCACAAAATCGCCGTGGTCGATGAGTATCCCGCAACAGACCTCGCCGTCCGCCCGCGTGTAGAATGCCGGGATCACCTGCAGCACCGTACCGTCCTTGATCGCTTTGACTGGCGTGCCCTTGCCGCCGGGAGGATAGATGTCAATGGCCCCGTGCAGCCGCCCGTTCTCGCGGGGCGCCCCGAAGTAGGGATAGTCGGTGGAGCCCGACGACCAGTGGCCGCACCCGACGGACCCGTCCCTGGTGAACGGGTAGATGGCGCTTCCCTCGACCGGTGCCACCTGCGCGGGCGCCGCCGGAGGTGCCGGAGCGGGGGCGGCNNGTTGGCACTCCGCCGCCCGGGAGACACCTTCTTGCCGGAGACCGCGCCCCAGGTCACCAACGCGATTGTCAATAAGACCATCAAGGTCACGATCCCGAACGCCGTGAGGTTGCGCTTCCTGTGCTTTCTCCTCAATTCAGCGCGCACGGCTCGCCGGCTGTGGAGTTCTGACCAGTTCTGCTGTTCCGGCAATTGACGCACCACCATCCGGCCGCCGCCGGCTCTTTTGACAGTCCAGACGACGCCAACGTTCGTTCAAGATTTACCAGGAGAATTCTGTTTTATCGAATGCCATGCCTTGAGACGAGTTTGCACTAGAATAGGATCACCCGGTTCGCCGGATGTGAACAAGGGGCGCGTTATCCCCTTCAGTTCCGCTGCTAACGCAGTATCTCTCGCGCTTGAAATCGGAGGCAGTTTGGCGGTTTTACGGCTCGCTCATCTCGTCGACGGCTGGAAAGACCTGTATCGCTACGTCGGGCGCTTGACCGAGGCGCGGGCCGGGGTGGTGAGCGATGGAAAGTTCGAAGGGCCCTTTGCCCCCGTTCTCAAGTCAGTGCTGGCCGGCCGCTTCTACCTGCGCAACCGAATACAGAAGCTGGACAACATCCGTAAGATCGTGAAGGCCAGGGCCGCGTCCTATCCTCGCACTCGGAACCCGGAGCCCCTCGTGTCCGTCGTACTGCCGACGCACAACAGGTGCGGGCTGCTCATGGAGCGCGCGATACCGTCGGTGCTGAATCAGACTTACGCCAACATCGAATTGATAGTGGTGGGCGATGGCTGCACTGACGATACCGAGCGGATGGTCAGAGGCCTCGAGCTTGACAGGGTGAAGTTCCTCAGACTCCCCGAGTCCGCCTGGCGCCCGCATGAAGGTTACGACGCCTGGCTGGTCGCGGGCGTCGACGCGTCCAACATGGGCATGAGGATGAGCCGCGGCGACTGGATCGTCCACCTGGACGATGACGACGAACTCATGCCCGAGCATGTCGATGTCCTTCTGCGATTCGCCATCGAGAACGACCTGGAGATGGCCTACGGAAGGGTCGTGGCCGTTATGGAAGATGGCGAGAGGATCGAGCTGGGATCTTTTCCGCCGGAGCTGGGGAAGATGACGCACAGCGGCGTACTGCTGAGCTCGCGCCTGAGGTTCTTCTCCTACGACAGGAACACCTGGAAGTACCTGGAGCCTGGCGACTGGAGCCTGTGGAGGAGGATGAAGGAAGCCGGGGTGCGGATGGGCTTCCTGGACAGGGTACTCGGGGTCATCTACCCGGCCGGGCCGGGCGCCTATCATTGCGAACAATCCCGGATGTCCCGCGCAAACAGGAAGGACGAGGCCGCCTTGTCAAAGAAATATCTCACACGGGATTGAAATGGCAAAGGGATGCTGATCATGAACAAAAACCGTGCGGTCCTCGTTACACTGTTCCTTGTCGCCCTGCTGGCTCTCGCGTCCGGATGCGGCACAAGCAAGCCGGTGGTGAAATCCGTGGCCCCGAAGACGGGCTTTCAACTTACGGGCTTCAAGATAACGGGCACCGATTTCGGAGCTACGCAGGGCAAGAGCACGGTGCACCTGGGGTCCAAGACTTTGAAGGCGGCGTCCTGGTCGGCCACGAGCATAACGGCCAGCGTCCCCAGTGACATGAGCGGCGGCACCTACGGCATCACGGTCACCACCGGAGGCGGCACAAGCAACAAGGTATCCTTCACGGTGGAACCGAGTTTCACGGGTTCGTCGCCGCTGCCGGTGATGATGAACTACCTCAAGAGCAACAGCGTGGATACCAGCGGGATGTCCTTTACCGTGGTGACCACCAGCAAGAATGACCCGAACTGGAAGGTCGACAAGGCAACCGGAACGAGCCAGGGAACGTCTTACTTCTTGTTCCACAAGGACAGCGCCGGATGGAGCATCGTGGATTACGGGACGAAGCTGACCGCCGATCAGTTGAAGGCCGACGGGGCACCGAGCGACATACCGGCGCAACCGGCGGGTTCTTCGTCGAGCTCGACGACCAGCACGCCGACTTCCAAGTAGGAAGTTGGCATGCTGACACTGGCGCAGGGGCCTTATAATAGGCAGGACGTCAGAGACGTGAATCGAAGGGTTGAAGGGACGTAACGCGGAAGATTAAATAGCGCTTGTACCAATAAGGAAGGCGTCTCGAGTGAAAGCTTGGATATCATCCAGATCGACCGTCAGGGCAACCCTGGTCATAGGGGTCGTGTTCCTGGGGCTGCTCGTCGTTGGCCTGGCGGGCTTTCTGTTCGTCCAGGACATGACCAGATGGGGCAAGTTCCCTCCCGGCTCGAAGGTCTCGGGAGTCTCCGTGTCGGGTTTGAGCAAAGCGGACGCCGTGGCCAAGTGCAAGCAGGAACTGCTGCCCATCGAGCAGAAGCCGGTGACGCTGACCCTGGACAACCTCAAGTACGCGGCGCAGCCGGCGGAGCTCGGCCTTCACCTCGACTATGCCAAGATGGTCGACGAGGCCTACCAGCAGGCGTGGGCGCCAAACCCGCTGATCCGGATGTATAGCTCGTTCATCAACCGGCCCAGGGCGGTGAACGGGATCCTCATGGCCGACAACAACGACGCCATGGTCTCCCAGTTCGTGGACAAGGTCACGAAAGACGTGAACCAGTCGCCGAGGAACGCGTACGTCGACGTCACCAACGGCACCCCGGTGTTCGTGGAGGCCAGGAACGGCTACCAGGTGCCGGCCGACACGATCAAGAAGGAGGTCGTGGCGGCAGAGAACTCCAAGACCCGCACGGTGGAGATTCGGGCCACCAAGACCCCCGCGACCTTCCAGGCCTCCCAGTTCAAGAAGCTGATCATCGTGAGCCTCGCACAGCACCAGCTCACTCTTTATGACAGGGACAAGCCGATCGCGCAGTTCGGGATCGCCTGCGGCCAGCCGGCGTACCCGACCCCGGTCGGGCAGTGGCAGATCATGGGCAAACAGATGAACCCCACCTGGTACAACCCCCACGACGCGTGGTCGACCACTATGCCCGAGACGATCGGCCCCGGCTACAGCAACCCGCTGGGCCTGAGGGCGATGCCGCTGGACGCTTCTGGAGTGCTCATCCACGGGACGGCCAACGACGGGAGCATCGGCACTTCGGCGTCGCACGGCTGCATGCGCATGCACATGCCCGACGTCATCAAGCTGTTCGACATGGTCACGGTGGGAACGCCGGTATACATCATCCAGGGGCCGGGCAATCCGGGTTTCAACGTCGCGGCGACCGCGCCGTGGATGCAGCGCACCGGCAAGCCGGGAGCGGTTCAGTACACCGGCGACTGATCGGACACTGACTCTGCCGTCACACTCTCCTCCGACCTGCGATGTGTCATGCCTCTTCGGAACGACCTTCGAGCTCGGCTATCCTTTTGGACGCGGCCTCGAGCTGCTTGACCCGCTCGGCGTCGACGCCCTCCAGCTTCTGGATGTGGCGGCTGGCCTTCTCAATCTCTGAGTTCTTGGCGTCGATCTGGGCCTCCAGGCCGCGAACGTACTCGCGGGCTCTGGCGATCTCGAGCTTCGTCCTGACCGACAGGTATCGGTATTCGCGAAGGTACTCGAGCGACTCCGCGCCCTCGGATTGGCGATTGGTTGCAGGATCTCGCCGCCACCGATTATAAACGGTCCGCTGCCGGCGAAATCCGGGCCGACCGGCTCGATCTCCAGCCCGTGCTTGCGGAAGAACTCGAGCTCGACTCGCCGACGGCAAGGTCGCCCGGGTTGCGCGTCACCGGGTCGCAGAGAAGTTTGATAGGCATCCGAACGCTCCTCGTTCCAGCTGGACGATCAAATTACAGCAGACCGATCTTCCTGTAGACGCGAACGCGGAGGCTGTCCTGGACCTCAATGGCCCGCTCCGAGCAGAGCTCCATGCAGCAGTAGCAGGCGACGCATCTCGAGTAATCGTACGTCGGCAGCTTGCCCTGGATGGTGATGGCCTTACCCGGGCAGAGATCGCGACATGAGCCGCAGGCGGTGCAGAGCATGGGATCGACGCGGAAGCGGGCGCGGTCCAGGTCGGGGTAGAATACCTCGAACACTTTTCGCGGAATGAGCCTCTGGATGCTCGAGATCGGCTTCTTGAATTTCTTGAGCGGGCTCGCGTCGCCTTCGATATCGATCTTCGACAGGTCGATCTCTCCCAGCCCCTCGGCCGCCGCGTACGCCAGCATGTCCACGTCCGCCGGTCGGAGGCCCATCATGGCAGCCATGACGCTGTCGAGCGCCACCCCGCTGTCCGATGCCAGGATCTTGCCCACTGGATAGAGTGTCTTGGCGGACGGCCCGTTACCCTGCATCCCCACGATGCCGTCCATGATGACCAGGTCCGGCTGCCTCAGCCGGAAGACTTCCACCACCACCTGGGAGAACACCCTGGCGTCCGAGAAGTCGCGGTGCAGCCTCGTCTTCTCGCCGCCGACGATGAAACCGTAGCTGTTCTTTATCGCGCCCGATATCTCGGTCAGGACGTGCGTCTTGAACTTGGGCACCGATATGAGCACGTCGGTGTCGAGCACCGCGCTGGACACGTTCGCCGTCTTGCCATGCCTGTCCAGCTCGATGGTTCGGACCGGCGTTGAGATGTTTGCGAAGGTCCCCAGAGACGCTTCCTTGATGCCCGAGACCTCGCCGCTCTTCTCAACGGCGCCGTAGCCGCGCGCCCCGGGGTTGTCGCCGACGGTCACCTCGGCGCCCGCCGACTTCAGGCGATTCACCAGCGCGCGCACCAGAACGGGCGAGGTATTGACATGGCTTTCCGGTGTGAAGGGGCCGAGGATGTTGGGTTTGAGCAAAACTCTCTTGCCGGCGACGTCGAGGGGGAACGTCTCGAACACCCGCTCGAGCGCCTCATCGACCGCCTCGTAATTCGCTTCTATCGCCAGCACCTTGTACATCTCTCGCCTCCCGCAATGACTTATGCCAGAGAGTATACAGCCCTGTTCGCCCGCAACGTATGACGGTTGCGGGAAGCCGGCGGTCGTCTCCGGGGTGCATGGCTGCCCTCGGGGCCGGCCTTCCTGTGCCTGCGGGCGCGGGCGTTGGAATCTCTGAGGCATAATGGCAATGGAGGAATAACCGTGGAAGGGGCGCCCGCGGCTAGGGCAGCCACTTGACGACGCCGCTCACCAGCTGGTACTCCTCTGGAAACCGTTTGTGGGCGATTTCTGTCTCGCGCTTCCCCAAATCACCGCATGGNNGGGTCGCCGGAAGGAGGATCACGATGACATCCGAGGATCTGAAAAACGCAGCAGAGGTCGAAGACCGACGCGAGGAAAGCGACGGCGCGTTCCGGTGCCCTGACTGTGGTGGGGCTCTCGTCGAGGGCACGCGAGGTTTGAACTGCGCGTCGTGCACCAAGGCGTACCCCATCAGGGACGGCATCGTGAGGTTCGTGACGGCGACCGATCTCGCGGGGCGGGATGCCTCCTTCACAAAGGTGTATGACCTCTGGGGCCGCTTCTACGATGTATCAGCCAAGGTCTGGGCGGGGCTGTTCCACGGCGGTGATACCAGGTTCCGGGGCGACGTGGCATCGAGCCTGGAGATATCTCGGGGATACCGGGTCCTGGAGACATCGATCGGAACAGGGGGCAACATCCCGTACATCGGCAGCTTCTCCTGCGACCTCGATATCTACGGACTCGACATCTCGGCGGGCATGCTCGACAAGTGCCGGAAGAACTTGAAGAAGTGGGGCATCGCGGCGCGGCTCTGCCAGGCAAACGCGGCCGCTCTCCCGTTCGAGGACGATTACTTCGACTGCGTCTACCACCTCGGTGGCATCAACGGGTTCTCCGACCGCGAGCGAGCGATCTCCGAGATGGTCAGGGTGGCGAAGCCGGGCACCGTGGTGGTTATCTCGGACGAGACTCCCAAGATGTGTTACAGCGTGGCGCTGAGGTCGATCGACCTGGACCCGCCGGTCGACATGATCCCAGAGGGCGTGGAGGAACTGGACCAGCGCGAAGCAGTGGATGGCACGATGTGGGTGATCAAGTTCAGAAAGCCCGCTTAGTGACAGCCTCGTGTCTTCTAGCTCGGAGGCCGGGTTCAAGCGGTGTCGATGGTCGCCTCGGCATCGGGGTCGAAAGGATTCAGCCGCACCGCCAGAGAGAACAGGTAGGGGTAGGCGCTCTCCAGGTGTCGCATGTAATCGAGCCACTGCGCGGCCAGCAGGCCATATGCCCGACCCATGTCTCCTGAGAGGTGGTCGAGGTCCGCGCCGGGGAGCCCCACCAGTGCGGGCCGGCTGGCCAGCTCCTCGGTCAGGTGAAAGACCGCCCAGAGCAGATCGGTGAACGACTCGTGCTCGAGCAACATCGGGTTCTCCAGCAGCCGCACCATGAAGTCCCGCTTGGCGACAAGGAGCTCCCGCACCGGCTCCAGGCCACCGGCGCGGCTCTCGCAGGCGAAGCTCATGTCGCGAAGTTCGTTCCTGAGGTGAGCGAATTCGGTGTCTTTCCAGGCTCCGCGCCGCGCCAGGAGCGATCTCTTGCTGTCGGCCGCCGGGTCGAACCGGCAGAGGTCACGGAGCAGCGATGTGCCCACCTCGCTGAAGAACGCACCGATGACCATGTTCATCTTCTCCAGCGCGGCGCGCTTGTCCCTGGAGCTGAGCAGGGTGTCAACGATGAGCGTGACAACAAGGACCTCGAGTGGCAGGAAGGCGATGTCGCTCAGGAGGTAGATGTATATATGGTGCGCGTCACGGAAGATGGCGTAGTGAAGAAGGTACAGCAGCGCGGAACTGACTATCAGCACCGCGCCGAAGAGTATGTACCAGCGATCTCTTTTCACCGCGCTCCTCAACGTGACGGATGACGCTTCAACACAAGCCTCGGCGCCATTATCACACGCCTAGGGCGTGAACCCTATCGATTCTGTCCCGTCCTGGGTGCGGTTGTTCCAGTAGGTCGCTCTCTCGGCGACTACGGGATTGTCCGACGTCACGGTGGTCGCGACGTTGAAGTTGTTGGCGACCGTGTCGGCGACGTTGACCGTCTGACGGCTGTGGGGCGCCAGCGTTAGCGCGGGCCCCGTCACCCGACCCGAGTTGGTCATGTAAGTGACCTGGGCCTTGGCGGTCTTGCTCCCGGGGTTCTGCACCAGGATCCAGGTCTGGTATGGCGACGCGGTGACGCCTTCGGCCATATACCAGGAGGTCGCCGCCTGGGTGACCCCCACCGAGTCGTGCCCTCCGGCGCGGTTGTTCCAGTACATGGCGCGCTCGGCCACGATCGGCTGATCGCATGTCACCGTGGTCGAGACGCTGAAGTTGCTGGGGACGGTGTCGCCAACGTTGGTGGTCATGCGGCTGCGCGGCGCCAGGTTGACGTCAGGCCCCGCGACCTGTCCCGTCGGGGTCATGTAGGTCAGGTGCGCTTTGGCAGGCAGCGACCCGGGGTTCTCCAGCAGCACCCAGGTCTCGAACCCGCCCGCGGTCGCACCCTCCGCCAGGAACCACTGCTGCGCCGGGTTGGTGACCCCGATGGACTCCTGCCCGGCAGTGCGCCCGTTCCAGTAAGTGGCCCGCTCGGCGATCACCGGATGATCACAGGATACCAACGTCGATACGCTGTAGTTGTTGGAGACGGTGTC
Source organism: Actinomycetota bacterium (assembly GCA_003157385.1). GTDB lineage: Bacteria > Actinomycetota > Geothermincolia > Fen-727 > Anoxymicrobiaceae > FEN-680. Next base: position 8,555 of record PMJJ01000075.1, read on the forward strand.
GTTGACCCTCACCGTCAGCCTGGTGTGGGGGGAGAGCGCGATGTCAGGGCCTGTGACCTCGCCCGTCGGTGTCATGTAGGTTATCTTGCCGCTGGCCTCGACGTCCCCGGGGTTCTGCACCAGGACCCAGGTCTCGAAACCGCCCGCGGTCGAACCTTCGGCGAGGAACCAGGTATTGGCGGGCGCGATGGTCCCTATCGAGCCGTGCCCGCCCACCCTGTTATCGAAGTACATGGCCCGCTCGCATACCACCGGGTTGTCTGAAGTCACCTTGGTCGACACGCTGAAGTCTTTGACTGTGTCGGCCACGTTGACGCTCTGGCGGGTGTGCGGCGCCAGCGTGAGGGCGGGCCCCGTGACCTGGCCGCTGCCCGTCATAAAGGTCAGCTGCGCCTTCGCTGGCACGTCGCCCGGGTTCTGCACCAGTATCCATGTCTCGAAACCGCCCATGCTCGAACCCTCCGCCAGGTACCAGGTGGTCGCTTCCTGCGAGCCCAGAAGTACAGAAGTGCCTGCACCCGCCGCCCAGACATGGTTTACGTTGACCGAGGTCATGCACGTGACGACAGACCCCATCATCGGGTTTATCTGCCTGGTCCATGACTTTCCATTGAAGAAGAGGATGTCGCCCTGGCCGCCCCCGACCCACACGTGGCTGGCGTCAACGGCCGTTACGTTTCGCAGGCTTTCCGTCATGCCGCTACTCTGTGAGCTCCACGTCGCGCCGTTGAAGAACTTGATGACGCCGTTGTCCCCGACCGCCCAGACTCGATTTGCAGTTACGGCCTCGACTCCATTGAGGAACAAGGATGCCCCGAGGTTCGCTTGCGTGCTCCATGCCGAGCCGTTGAAGAACGCTATCTTCCCCGCGCTTCCGACAGCCCATACGTGCTGTGCGTCGAATGCGCTTACGCCGCTGAACGTGATGGAAGCGCCGAAATTTGCCTGCACCGTCCAGGTCGATCCATTGAAGAACAAAACCTTTCCGGCGTCGGAGACCGCCCAGACATGCGAAGCGTCAAGGGCGGAGATCGCGTCCAGGCTGTCAGCGGTGCCGCTGCCCTGTACATTCCAGGAGGTGCCATTGAAGAAGATTATCGTGCCGTTCGAACCACAGGCCCATGCGTGTTTCGCGTCCAGAGCTGAGACACCGTATAGAAGGTAGGGAAGGTTTGTCTTCTGAGGAGTCCACCTGGTGCCGTCATAGGAAAGGATGTAGCCGCCTGTCGGCGACATTGCCGGTACGCCTACAGCCCAGGCGTGGCTGGCATCGGCGGCGGAAATGCCCTCTATGTACCCTTCGCCCGGCTCTGTGCCGCTCGACTCAGGGGCCCAGGCGCTGCCGTTGAAAGCCAGGATCGTCCCGGCGTCGCCCACTGCCCAGACGTGCGACGCGTCCAGCGCGAATATGCCGTTGAGGACGTTTGCGGTCAGCCCGGGTCCCTGGTGGGACCAGGTGGAGCCGTTGAAGAAGCGTATCATCCCGTCGAGCCCGCCGACCCACACGTGGCTCGCGTCCAGCGCCGAGACCGTGGTGATGGTCGTGGTGGTACCCGGGTTTACCGTGTTCCACGTCGTCCCGTTGAAGAAGATCACGGTTCCGTTTCGACCCACAGCCCACACGTGGTGGGAGTCAACCGCGGATACGTCGAATACGTCGTTGGCGGTGCCCGAGGCCTGGACGGCCCAGGTCGATCCGTTGAAGAAGAGTACCTCCCCGGTGTGCCCGACGACCCAGACATGGTGGGAGTCGAGGGCTTCCGCGCCGTAGAACTGTGTCGTCGTGCCGCTTGCCTGCGTCACCCAGCTCGAGCCGTTGAAGAACCGTATCACCCCGGAGTCGCCGGCGACCCACGCGTGATTGGCGTCCAGCGCGGTGAGCCCGGACAGGCCCACTGTCGTATGGCTGTTCTGTGGGACCCACGAACTGCCGTTGTAAAAGAGGATGGTACCGTTCTCGCCCGAGGCCCACACGTGACTGGCATCGACACCGCTGACCGCGAACAGGGAGCTGGTCGTGCCGCTCGGCTGCTGCACCCAGTTGAACCCGTTCCAGGCGAGTATAGTCCCTCCGCCACCGACGGCCCACACGTGGTTGGCGTCGGCACCCCAGATGTGTCCGAGGAAGTTGCCCTGCGGTGAGGGGTTCTGCCAGTTCCACTTGAACCAGTTGGTGGCTGCCGCGCCACCGGGCGGCGCCGCAGCAGCGGAGGGGAGCATGAACGCCATGAGTCCAATCACCAGCAGCAGGACAGTGATCGTAGCCAGCGAGCGTGACGCGAACCCGTGCCTGTTCGATCCCATTGCAGACCTCCAGTTTGCCATCTTTTTCGTTTTTCGTAGTTTCCCTTTCTATGTCGAGGAGGCGCATCCTTGGCCGACCACGACATCTCGTCATGCTAAGATTGCCCGGATCAACAGACCAACTGTCGAGTCAGCGAGTGGGTCAGTGACATGGTGATAGGCGAAGACGCAATCGAACGCATCCGCTTCTACCGTTCCAGCTCGCGCTCGCTCATGTACACGGTCCTGGCGCCACTCGCCTTTGGCGTGGTGCTTTCCCTGGTCATGCTGATCGTCGCGATAGCCCAGGGCAGGTGCTGGATCTTTGAGTCCGTCAGCGACATCAACAAGGCGCTGGCCATCATCGTTACCGTCGTCGCGCTGGGCGCGTTCTTCGGGATAGCCTCAGACCTGGTGCACTTGAGGATCCGGGCGAACCTCAAGGACTTCTACGCCGAAACCACGTACGACACGGTCGAATACCAGTCGTTCCAGAACGCGCTCGAGGGCGTGAGCATAGCGGTGGGATTGAGCCCGCCTCCTCTTAAGGTGCTGGGTGTCCCGACGGTCAACTCGATCGCCTTCCGCGAAGGGGGCAAGCCGGGCGTCGGCGTCACCGCCGAAGCACTCAAGGCGGGGCTCTCGCGCCAGGAAAAAGAGGCGATGATGGCTCACGAGGTGGCGCACATAGCTCTAGGAGACTACTTCCTCGCGTCCAGCAGCGCCGGTTTCGAGTACGCGGCCTACGGGCTGGGCGTCCTCTTCCTCCTGATGGCGGCGCTGGTGACGGTCGCGATAAACGTCTACGCGCTCCTGTTCCTGCTGCCGCTGGCCGCGCCGCTGGTCGTGGTCCGGGTCGACGCCAGGTTGCGCAAGAAGACAAGGATCCTATACCGCCACAACGATCTGCTGGCCGACACCATCGCCGCGAAGCTGACCTCCGACCCCGAGACCCTGCGAAAAACGATCGAGAAGCTCTGGGCCCTGTCGGAGAAGACGCGCGCGAGGATTCCAGGGACCGCACATTTCCAGGGATACATGTTCGTGACCAGGCCTCTGGAGGCCGGGCCGGTGAAGATGGTCACCTACGATGGCGCCGCGGCCACCGGGGACAAGAAAGACACCACCAGGATCTACTGGGTGCCGGGGAAAGCCGAGGAGAGCAAGACGTGGTTTGCCTTCGAGACGGTGGAGAAGAGGACGGCGAACCTCAAGTCCATCGAGAGGGGGCAGTGGACCGAGCTCGATAAACCCGGTCAGCGAGAGAAGATGGGTAACATAGCGGGGCAAGCGGCCGTTACCCTGATAATGGTACTCATCGTCCTTGCCCTGGTGATTCCTTGGCACGGAAAAACAGGATGGGAGTATGCGACGACGAACGTGGTCTGGAAAATGATAAAGAGATAGAGGTAATGTAGAGTCGCGGCGAGAGTTCGTGGCGCCAGGGGCAGGAAGTCCGTGTGGAGATCGGCATAGCAAGGAGGGCCAGACATGGGGTTCATGGGAAAGAAATTCAGCAAAGGCATGGGGGACATGGCTGATTCCACCAGTCAGCTGGGCGGCAGGACCGTGGTGGAGTTCGAGACGGACAAGAACGTCTGGGAGATCGCGGACGCCTGGGCGGCGCAGCACAACGCTAAGCCGGTCGAGCAGGGCGACACGCATCGCCTGTACAAGTTCGACTCGGGCCAGGGCCTGATGCTCGGTGTCGAGCTCGACGGGGCCGAGGCCGGCTTCAAGATCCAGGGATGGATGGAGCCTCCGCAGATGGGCGCAATGACCGGCGGAGTGGCAAGGCTCGCCGGGGTTCCGAAGAACCTGATGCCCACCGAGATGCGCCTGGACGCGGGCGCGGCGGTGCCGGGTGGAATGGTGATGCAGAACAAGCCGGGCATGATGTTCAACGAGCTGCTGCAGTCGCTCGGGGTGGAGCAGGGTGTGCAGGCGATATCACCGCAGTTCGAGCCCCCGACGCAGCCGCCGCAGATGTAGGTGAAGGCCGGCGGCTGAGCTCAGCCGGGTCACCATAGATTGATGATCGAGGCGGGCCGCCAGGCTCGCCTCGAACTTCGCGCTCAATGTCTGCGGTAGAATTATTCATTTAACTCCGGTCGAGCCGGACGAGAAGCTGGGGGGCATTCGATGACTGCTGATGTTAGGGAACTGCGGGTCGCCGCCGTGCAGATGGAGTCCGAAAACGGCGCCGTCGAGGCGAATCTCGAGCGGGCCACCCCCTTCGCCGACGAGGCGGCGGGAAAGGGCGCGAAGCTGGTGATCTTTCCGGAGTTCATGCCCACGGGCTATATTTTCACACGTGAGATATGGGACGGGGCCGAGCCTTCGGACGGCCCGACGATGGTGTGGCTCGCGGAGAATTCAAAGCGGCTGGACATCTACCTCGGCACCAGCTTCCTCGAGGCTCAGGGAGGGGACTTCTTCAACACGTTCGTGATCACCGGTCCCGACGGCGAGGTTGCGGGCAGAGTGCGCAAGCAGAAGCCCGCGGCCGCCGAGGCCTACTTCTTCAGGGGCGAGAAGGGCAGCCACGTGATCGAGACCGAGATCGGGACCATCGGTGTCGGCATCTGCTACGAGAACCAACTGGCTTTCACCCCCGGCCTGATGTACGGGCACTCGGCCGACATCGTGCTGATGCCGCACTCGGCGCCGGCCCCGACCCCGGCCTGGTGGCTGCACAGGAAACGGTCGCAGGCCATCGCCGATATCTTGAGGAAGCTCCCGGTCTACTACGCGAATGTCCTGGGCGTTCCGGTGGTGCTCATCAACAAGACCGGGCCCTTCACTTCGCCCGTGCCTGGCATGCCCTTCTACCCGCAGAACTCACGCTTCCCGGGCGAGTCCACCATCGCGGACTCCGACGGGAGCATCCTCGAGAGGCTCGGCGCGGAGGAGGGCATAGCCGTCGCCGACGTCCACCTCGAGGAGGCCCTCAAGGCGAGGTCGGCCCCGCCGCGCTACGGGCGCTGGTCCATGGAGATCCCGGTGGAGATCTACGCGTTCATCACTGCCGAGGCCGCGGGGCGCGCCTCCTATTCATTGAGCTCCGAGCGCAAGAAGAAGGCCCGGGAGATATCGTCGCCTGCGGGCAGGCGTGGGAATCAGACGCAAGGGCAATCGCCGGCGGTAACAAGGCCATAAGGGGGGAGCGACCGATGAAGAAGCCCTTCAGCGCACCGATATTCAACCAGGCGGACTTCCCCATCAGCGTGGTGCGACTGACGATCCTCAAGGGCACCGGGGTCGACATCGACGAGCTCGCAAGCAAGCCCATCATCGGCATCGCGAGCTCTTTCACGGAGATGAACCCTGGCCACATGCACCTTCGCACGCTGGCGGAGCGGGTCAAGGAGGGCGTGCACGCGGCCGGCGGCATCCCGTTCGAGTTCAACGTCCCGGCACCGTGCGACGGACTGTCCGAGGGCAACGCGGGGATGCGGTTCATCCTCCCGCAGCGCGAGCTCATCGCCGACATGGTTGAGACCTACGCGCGCGCCATGCTGTTCGACGGCCTGGTGATGATCGCGTCGTGCGACAAGATCATTCCCGGGATGATGATGGCGGCGGCGCGTCTCGACCGCGCCACGATATTCCTGACGGGCGGGCCCGGCGCGTTCCAGATAAGGTTCTCCAGCGCGATGAAGGACGGCAGCATCAGCGACAAGGACTACGACGACCTGCTGACCAAGCTCGAGACCGCCACCTGCGCCACCTGCGGAGCCTGCGAGTTGATGGGCACGGCCAACACGATGCAGTGCCTTGCCGAGGCGATGGGGCTCACGCTCCCCGGCTCGGCGAACGTCCCCGCCTACCACTCCGAGAAGCTTCTTTTCGCGCGCCGGACCGGCAAGCGCATCGTCGAGATGGTGGATGAGGAGCTCACGGCCGGGCGCATCCTCACCGCGGGCGCGATAGACAACGCCATAGTGGTGGACCTGGGCATCGGGGGCTCTACCAACTCGACGCTGCACCTGCCCGCCATCGCCCATGAGCTGGGCATCGAGCTGCCGCTCGCGCGGTTCAACGAGTTGAACAGGAAGGTGCCGACGCTGTGCGCCATCAGGCCCAGCGGTTCTTACGGCATACAGGACCTCTACCGCGCCGGGGGCGTCCCGGCGGTGATGAAGAGGCTGGCTGGCGACCTCCACCTGGGAGAGATGACCGCGGGCGGCGCGACCTGGGCGGACGTGCTGCCCGGCGTCAGCGTGACCGACGAGGTCGTCATCCCGCCGCGCGACAGGCCGCACCGGGCTGAGGGAGGCACCGTGGTGCTGTTCGGCAACCTGGCGCCCGACGGGGCCGTGGTGAAGCAGTCGGCGGTGGACGGCGGCATGCTCTCGTTCACGGGGCCGACGCGGGTGTTCGACGCCGAGTCCGACTGCCTGACCGCGATCCGCGAGAAGAAACTGAACGAGGGAGAGGTAGTGGTCATCAGGTACGAGGGGCCGAGGGGCGGACCCGGTATGCCGGAGACGCTCGCGGTGACCATGGGCCTCGAGCTCAACGGGTACAAGCGGGTAGCGCTGGTGACGGACGGACGGTTCTCGGGCGCGTCATCGGGCCCGTGCATCGGGCACGTGTCGCCGGAGGCCTACGTCGGTGGCCCGATCGCGGCGCTGCGCGAAGGAGACCTGGTGAAGATCGACATCCCGGGTCGCAGCATCGACGTTGAGCTCTCCGCCGAAGAGATCGCCTCGCGCATGAAGGGGTTCAAGCCGGTCGAGCCGGACGTTCCACCGGGATACATGAGGCGCTACGTGAAGCTGGTCGGGTCCGCGGCGAACGGCGCGGTGCTGGGCTAGGAAAACGCAAGTCAAGGGGTTTGACCCCAGAACTTGCGTCTTATCCGACCGGTTTGAGATCGGCCGGCGCGGCGCCCGCCTTCAGCTGCGCGGCGGTGATGGCGCTCCCGGAGTCCACTACCGTCCAGGAGCCGTTGACCTGGTGCAGCAGGAAGTAGGTCTTGCCGCCCCCGGACTCAGTCGCCGCGTCGATCTTCCAGCCCGGATCGCTGGAGCTCGAGCTCACCACTTCGTAGGTCACCGACGAGGTGTCGGTCCCCTTGCTCTTCAAGTAGGCCGTCATCGCCTGCGACGGGTTTGCCGCTGCCGCGGTCGACGTGGAGGCGGCCGCCCCGGGTAGCTTCTTGGCTATGGACGCCACGTACGCGTTGACCGAGGCCGTCGATGCGCTGTCCAGGCTTGCCACGAACCGCCCCGGATCGGCGACCGGCGTATCGGCCTTGGCGGCCCGCAGCTTGGTCTCGAGCGAGCTCTTGAAAGCCAGCAGCGTCTCGTCGCTCACGACCAGGTCCCGCAGTCCCGCCTGTATCGACTGCGCGGCGGCGGCAGTGTCGGCGCCGGTGCCGGTCAGCAGGGTCGTGATCCCCTTCTGGTACCCAGCCGTGCCTTGGCTGCGCTTGTTGAGGCCGAACTTAAGGAGCGGCTGCACGCTGGTGCCCTTGGCAGGCACCTTCACAGCCGCCGCGCCAGCCTCGAGCGACTTGCACTCGTTCACGATCTCGGTCAGCTGCCGGTCCGCGTCGTTCTTGGGGATCGAGCCCACGCCGTTCGCCAGGTTGCTGAACGATTGCGCGGTGTTGGCCGACTGCTCCACGAGCTTGTTGGTGTCGAGTGTGTAGGTCTTGAGCCTGTCGTTCTCCACCGCCTGCTGCGACGTGCCGCAGCCCCTGCCGAACACCCAGCAGGCGACGACCAGGGCGATCAGGGCCACGATGATGACGATGGGTGCGGGACCCCTGGGCCTTCGCGGCGCGCGCCCGACAGTCTGGACGCGGCGGCGGCTCGAGCCCCCGCGGACCCTGCCGCCGGCCGTGGAAAACATAGCTTGCTTGTGGGTAATCGCTCTGGCCATGGGCATCCGTAGTGTCGATCAAGGAAATGCTACTGCTGTCGAGATTTTCGACGGCTCCGTTCTTCGAACCTTTTTGACACCGCGAAGCCGAGTGTAAGGCCTGGCCGATGCAAGCCTGCGCTATTCAGCATCGGCCCTCCGTGCGGAGCCTGCGCTGCTAAAGTATCGCGCCGCAAATCCCAGAACATGGTACTTGTCATCTACGCTGAACAAAACGCGACGTGGAGGCGTCTTAGTTCCGACAACTCCCACTGCGAACAGGACGGTGACTCGGATGCATCTGGACTGGGAAGTCAAGAACTACGATTTCAACGCGCGGGAATGCCGCTACTCCTGGCACGAGATACGCCTGGTCGCTCTGAAGAGCGAGCTCAAAGAATTCCCGGGGGCGCAGCCGGGCGACCTGCGAGTGACTTTCCCGGACAACGGCAACGCGGCCAGGATCCTCGAATACTTCCGTGAGAAGTTCGACAACTTCAGACACGGATGCGTGGTGGGTGATGCCGGGACAGGGGTGGTGCACGTCTTCCTGGCCCCGCTGGATATGGTACTGGCAAGAAGGTAGCGGCTGATACCGGCACGCGCCGGATAAGTGCAAACGCAAGTCAAGGGGACTGATCCTCGCGAAGCTCGCGAAGCCAATGTCCGGCCAACAGGGCTTAAAGCCAGTGCTACAAATATCGGTCATCCTCGCACAGCTGGCGGCCCGCGCTGCGAAACTCACATTGATGCCGTACCTCCAGGCCCGCGTGGTAAGATACCGTTTGTCGATATGCGGGCATCTGACGTGGTGGGTTTTGTGTGAAGGAGGGGGAAACGATTGAGCAACTTACCTGAGATCAAGCGGCGCGTGGACCGCCTCAGCGAGCTCGGCAACATGATGAAGGACAACCTGGTCAAGCTCAGGGGCTCCGAGGGCGCGCAGTTGAAGAAGAAGGCCAAGGCGGGCGGGACCCGGTTCGGCGTCGGTGCAGGCGTCTCCATCTTCGGCATCATGCTCGCGGCGGTTGCAGGCCTCTATATCCTCGCCGTCATCATCCTGGCGGTCAACGCCGCACTCAACAGGCCATGGCTCTCCGCGCTCATAGTGGTGGGCGGTTTCCTCATCATCGGCGGGGGAGTGTCGGCCATCGGGATCGGCGTGGCCAAGGCCGGGGCCAAGGACCTCTCCAAAGCCACCAAGGACATCACGGACCAGATGAAGCAGACCGGCGACGAGATGAAGGCCGAAGCCGACGAGCTCCAGAAGCTGATGAAGTCCGAGGCCAAGGAGCGCCAGAAGCAGATGAAGGACCTGGTGGCCCAGGCCAAGGCAGTCGCGCCGGTAGCCGCGCCCGCCGCGGCCGCCCTTTTACTGCTCTGCAAGTGGATGAAGAAGCGAAGGAAGGCGCGTAAGGAACGCAAGTCGATCCTCAGGGTGATCGAGCTCTACGAGTCGAGGAACGCCGAAGAGGAAGAGTAGCGGCCGCAGGCGGCCGAGCACGAATAGAACGCCCGGGAATCATGCCGGTTCCCGGGCGACGCATTTTCAGCGGTCATTGCGCCAACGGTGCCAGGCGTGTTCTGTAATACTGATGGTACCTGCGGGGAAGGGAGTCTGCTCATGAGGATCGACTGTCACGTGCATCTGANNTGGCCGCGGCGATGGGACCAGCGTTCGCCGACCCCGCGGGAGAACGACTGATCGAGACGATGGACCGCGCCGGCGTGGACACGTCCGTGGTCTTCCCGCTCGACTACGGGCTCTACACCGGCGAGCCGGGTGTGCCCATCGAGGAGCAGAACTTCAGGGTGTGCGAGGCGGCAAAGAGCAACCGGGGAAGGCTGGTGCCGTTCTTCAGCATCGACCCGCGCCGCCCCGAGGCCGCATCGATGTTCTCCAAGGCTGTCGGGGACTGGGGGGCCCGAGGCCTGAAGCTGCACCCGTGCGCCGGGTTCTACGCGGGCGACGAAGCGTGCAAACCGCTCTACCAGAAGTGCATGGAACACGATCTGCCCGTAGTCATCCACACCGGCAGCCAGCCTGCGCCCTTCAAGATGAAGTACGCGCGCCCCGCGTTCGTCGACGACGTGGCTGCCGACTTCCCCGAGCTCAAGATAATAATGGCGCACGTCGGCCACAACTGGTGGGAGGAGGCGCTGCTGGTGGGGACGGTCAAGCCGAACGTGTGCTACGACGTCTCCGGGTGGCAGCCGGCCATCCGCGAATACCCTGAGGTGTTCTACCGGATGCTTCGAAGGTTGCTGGACGCGGTCGGCCCCTGGCGAGTGTTTTTCGGAAGCGACGGCCCGTTCTTGAACGGCATCATGCCGCTGGAGGACTGGGTCGCCGCGATAGAGGAGCCGGGCCTCACGAGCTGCCCCGACGTGTACTTCAGCGACGAGGAGAAGCGGCTGGTGATGGGAGAGGCGTTCGCGCGGCTTGTCGCCTTGGAAATCTGAGGGTGGTTCTTCTCCTCGCCCGGTTGTTCACGAAGTGACCATCCCGTAACATTGGATACGCGGTTCAGCAGCGGGCGTTTAGCTCAGTTGGGAGAGCGCCGCCCTTACAAGGCGGAGGTCGTGGGTTCAAGTCCCTCAACGCCCACC
>PMJJ01000036.1 GCA_003157385.1 Actinomycetota bacterium
CTACGACATGTGCAAGGCGGTCGAGCGGGGTGTCGAGGTGGCGTCCCTGCGCCTGCTTTACAAGTCGGGCGGCAAGTCCGGCACCTACCAGGCCGGGCCGGGCGCGCCGCGAGTCCCGCGGGAGGAGTGAGATGGGCACCAGGGGGAAAGTGATCTCGGTCAACATATCCGAGTTCACCGGTGAGAAGAAACACAACGTGGAGTGCTGCCTGTTCGTGACAGGACAGGGGCTCGAGGGTGACGCTCACGCCGGCGAATGGCACAGGCAGGTGAGCCTTCTGGCGGTGGAGAGCATCGACAAGATGAGGCTGGAGGGGCTGGACGTCTGGCCCGGCGACTTCGCCGAGAACGTCACCACCCAGGGGGTCGAACTGGTGACGCTGCCGATAGGCTCGCACCTGAAGATAGGCAAGGACATCACCGTCGAGATCACCCAGATTGGCAAGGAGTGCCACACGCCCTGCGCCATCGGCAAGGCGGTCGGCGACTGCATCATGCCGCGCGAGGGCGTCTTCGCCAAGGTGCTCGAGGGGGGCAAGGCCGCGGTCGGGGACGACATCGAGGTGCTCGACGGGGACTGAACGGAGATCCATGGCCGGCAAAGATCCCTACACATACCAGGCGGCGGTCGTGACGGTGTCGGACAAGGGCGCCGCCGGGGAGCGAGAGGACACCAGCGGCGTGGTGGTGCGCGATATCCTCGAGAGCCGGGGGATCCAGGTCGCGCGCCGCGAGATCGTGCCCGACGAGGCGAACGTGTTGAGCGATCTGATGGTCTCCCTGTGCGACCAGGGGATCGACATCATCGTCACCACCGGCGGCACCGGGGTCTCCCCACGCGACGTGACTCCCGAGGCGACGCTGGCGGTCATCGACCGGGAGATTCCCGGCATGGCGGAGGCGATGCGGGCGGAGAGCCTCAAGGTGACCGCTCATGCGATGTTGTCCAGGGCCGTCTGCGGCCTTCGGGGGCGCGCGCTGATCATCAACCTGCCGGGAAGCCCCAAGGGCGCCCGCGAGAACCTCGAGGTCGTGATGCCCGCCGTCATGCACGCGCTGGAGGTTGCGGCCGGACGGGTCTCCGAGTGCGCGCAGCCCGACTGATTGACTTGCCCCGCCCGCCTGTCTGATAATCTATAATCTCAAAGAAAGTCCAAGACCACATGGGGGAGCAGTGCTACTTTCAGACCAGCTAGTCAAGATAATCGAAGACAGGGAAAACCACCTGGCGGTCAACTGGTTCAACGACGTGATGGAGTCGCAGTACACTCCGCACATCAAGACGTTCCCGCGGGACGAGGTCCTGGGCATCGCCCTCAAGGTTCTCGAGGACCTTGCCTGCTGGCTCAAGCCGGGTTGCGAGACCGACAGTGAGAAGACCTACAAGAGGTTCGGCGAGCAGTTCTACTTCAAGGGCTTCCGGATGGAAGAGATGATGATGCTGCTGGTGCTCATCAAGCGCCACATCTGGCTGCACCTGCTGGCCGAAGGGATCATGACCACCAACCTCGAGGTCTACCAGGCGCTCGACGTGAACAACAAGGTCGTGCTGTACTTCGACCGCGCGATCTTCTTCAGCCTCATCGGCTTCAAGAACGCCCGCTCGGAGGCGATGGCCGCGAGCTAGGTTTCCCCTGGATGCAACCTGCCGGCATCGCGCTGAGGCGGGCGCGGTTCTTTGCTACACTAAAGCCATGTCTGAACCAGTGAAGATATACCTGGTCCGCCACGGCGAGACCGACCTCAACAGGGACAAGCGGTTTCGCGGCCATTCGGACGTGCCCTTGAACGAGGACGGCGTCCTGCAGGCGGCTGGCGCCGCCAGGATGTTGAAGCTCGCCGGGGTCACCAACGTCTACACCAGCCCCATCCGCCGCTCGGTCGAGACCGCCACGGCTATCGCGGTCGTCACCGGGGCTCGCATGGAGACCGACGACGACTTCGTGGACATCGACTACGGGGAGTGGCAGGGCCTGACGGTAGAAGAGGCCCGCCGGAAGAACGCGGGAGAGTACGAGGCCTGGAGGCGCGACCCCGGCTCGTTCGCCTTCCCCGGCGGAGACAGCATCGCCGAGGTCACCGACAGGCTCCGCCCCGCGTTTGACCGGCTGATCGAGCGCGAGCACGATGGGCCGTTCGCGGTGGTGAGCCACCTGGCGGTGCTCAAGCTCTGCTTCACCGTGCTGATGGACGTGAGCGCTGATTACTTCTGGAGAGTCGGCCTGGAGAACGGGGCGGTGAGCCTCTTCACCCATAAGCCCGAGACGGGCTACACCCTCGAGAGCTGGAACCAGCCTCCTTTCTCGGCTGCCGGAGGGGTCGCGTCTTGACGGCAGGACCCGGACCCTTCGACCCGGGGAGCCCAACCGCTTACCCCATCGTGCCGGAGCCGACGCAATCGGGCGGCAGGGGCAGGCGGGCGGCGGCCATATGGGTCCCGGCGCTGCTGCTTGCGGCCGTCACCGCGGCGGTGGTCGTCTTTCTCACCGGGGTTGTGACATTCGGGCAGCCCGGGGTATCGGCGATAACCCTCACGCAGAAAGTCGACAAGAACAAGAAGCCGGCCTCCTCGTCGAGCCTCTTTTCAGCGGACGCCGCGAGCGTGTTCTGCTGCGCGAACGTCCGCGCGTTCAACGGCACCAGCCTGGAGGCGAAGTGGTTCGGCTCAAACGGGCAGGTCGCCGACTTCAAAGGACGGTTCGGGGAAATGGCCGGGGTCTCCGGCGCCAGGTTCACTCCATCGGCGGGGAGGGTGGCGTTCGAGCTGGCGCAGCCGGGCGGCGGCTGGGCGCTGGGGTCGTACAGCGTGAGGCTGCTGCTCGACGGCAAGCCCGCGGGGGAGCGCAACTTCAGGATAGTCGAGGCAGCCGGCGGCAGCGTGGCGGGCACGCGCTACAACGACCCCGGCGGGGCCTTCTCGATCCTGGTCCCCGACGGGTGGAAGCCGGCGGAGAAGCAGAGCCTGGGCTCCGCGCTCGCGGGATTCATCAGCCCTGTTGGGCCGTTCCCGCCGAAGTACGCGGTAAGCTTGTCGGACTTCACCTCGGTCGAGACCGGATACCTCAACGATATCCTCAGGCAGTCCGGCACGACTTCGTCGAGCGAGACGTTCGCGGCCTACTCGATCGGGGACCTCCTCGGCGCGAGGCGGGTCTTCGAGTGGGACTTCAACCCCAACGGCCAGCAGTACCGGCTGCGGACGATCCAGGTGGTGGTGCAGGTCGACAACAAGGTCTACAGCATCGACTGCCAGTCGCTGGCCATCGACTACGCGCAGAATGAGCCGACCTTCAACGCGGTGATCAACAGCTTCCGATAGGGAAAGCACCTGGATTAATAAGAA
>PMJJ01000051.1 GCA_003157385.1 Actinomycetota bacterium
TTCCCGGCGCAGACGCGGCTGGGCAATCCCGAGATGTCACGCATAGCAGTCGAGCTCGCCGCCGGCAACGTCCCCGGCGAGGACGACCAGCACACCTGGCTCTCCGGGGTGGTGTCCAGCAGAGAGATGCTCGACCACATCAAGAACGCGGGCGCCGACTACTCGCACCTCATCTTCCTGCCCTACCTGTTCGGCACGACGTTCCTGGGCTCGGCGGTGAGGCCGGAGACCTCCTACATCGTGCCCTGCCTGCACGACGAGCCTTACGCGCACCTGCCTCTGGTCCACGAGATGCTGCGTCGCGTGAAGGGCCTGATGTTCAACAGCGAGGGGGAGCGCAGGCTCGCGGGTCGGCTGCTCGGGACGGAAGACCCAGGCCCGGTGGTGGGCATGGGCTTCAGGAGGGTCGAGGGTGACGAGGCTGCCTTCCGCGACCGCACGCCCGCCCGCGGCCCGGTCGTCCTCTACGCCGGCAGGCGCGAGCAGGGCAAGAACACCCCGCTGCTGGTGGAGTACTTCGCGCGCTTCGCGGCCGAGCGGCCGGGCGAGGCCACGCTGGTGCTGATGGGCGCCGGGGACGTGCGGGTGCCACCGTCGGTATCGCACCTGGTCATCGACGCCGGCAGGGTCAGCGAGCAGGCCAAGTGGGACGGCTACGCGTCCGCCTCGGTCTTCTGCCAGCCCTCGGTAAACGAGAGCCTCTCCATCGTCCTGCTGGAGTCCTGGCTCGCCGGGACGCCAGCGCTGGTCAACCGAAACTGCGACGTGACCCGCGAGCACGTGAACGCCAGCGGAGGCGGCCTGGCCTTCGACGGATACGACGAGTTCGCCGAGTCGCTGCTCCTGTTGCTGTCCGACTCCGGGCAAGCGGAGCAGGCCGGGCAGGCAGGCCGCGCCTACGTCGAGACAGAGTATAATTGGGACTCGGTTCTGCAGCGCCTTTTCGACGCCCTCGGAGTGATCGACCGTTGAAAGTAAGACAACTTTGCACGCGCGTCGAGTTCGGCGACGCGGTGAGCAACCACGTTCTCGAGATAGCCAGGACCCTGTCGTCCTGGGGCCACGACACCGAGGTATACACCAACACCTCCGACGAGTACGGCTCCCAGGTCTCGCAGCCCGACTGCGAGTACCCCGCGGGCGCCGAGGCACCCGACGAGGTCCTCATCTATCACTACTCGGTGTGGTGCTCCAACTACGAGATGTACCTGGCGTCGGCGGCGCGGCGCATCCTGGTCTACCACAACATCACGCCTCCGGAGTATTTCCAGGCCTACGACAAGGGCGTCGCTTCTTTCTGCGGAATAGGCCGCGAGCTGCTGCCGAAGCTTGCCGGCTGCGACCTGGCGCTGGGCGACTCCGAGTTCAACAGGCTGGAGCTGGTGGCCGGCGGCTTCGACGAGGCAGCCACCGGGGTGCTCCCGATATTCGTGGACTACGACGGCCTGCGCCGTGCGGACGGAGGCGGCGAGCTGATGCGGTCGCGGGCAGCCGGCTTCAACGTCCTCTTCGTGGGGCGCATGGTCCCCAACAAGCGGGTGGAGGACGTGCTGCGCGCCTTCTTCTACTACAACCGCTGTGTCAACTCCGACTCGCACCTCTTCCTGGTGGGCGCGTCCTGGGTCGACCGCTATAACGCGCAGCTCCAGTGGCTCATCGACTCGTTCGGGCTCTGGGACAGGGTGACCATGACCGGGCGGGTCAGCGACGCCGACCTTGCCGCGTTCTACCGCGGCTCGGATGTCTTCCTCTCCATGAGCGAGCACGAGGGCTTCTCGGTGCCGCTGGTGGAGAGCATGGCCTTCGACCTGCCGGTGCTGGCCTATTCCTCGACCGCGATCCCCTTCACGCTCGACGGCGCGGGGCTGGCCTTCGACCGCAAGGAGTTCCCGATGGTGGGTGAGGCGCTCGAATCGCTGCGGACCGACAAGGCCATGCGCGAAGCTGTGATTGCCGGGCAGCGGGAGAGGCTGAGCGCGTTCTCGCCCGAGGCGGTGCGGTCGAGCCTGTCCGAGGCCCTCGAGCGAGTGACCGGAGCGGCAGGATGACCGCGGCGGCCACGCCCGAGGCGGGAGGCTCGCGGGTCAGCCTTCAGATCCCCGACTGGCAGGGGCTCGCCTCAGGGCTAGAGCTTTCGATGTTCTGCGGCGGCGCGGGCGCTTCGGAGACCACCGGGACGTGGGAGTTCAGCGGCGCGACCGCCGGACCCGCGACCGTGGAGATATACTGGTCCGCAGACGGCGCCGAAGGCATATCGCTAATCGTTCCCGACGGCAGGGACGACCCGGTGCTGGTGGGCTGCTCGCAGGCGCCGGACGGCAAGGTGAGGCCGGAGATGGTGCTGCGGCTCGCCTGCGGCCCCGACAGCATGGAAGTCCCGTTCAAGGTGACCGACACCGCCGCGCTGGAACGCTACTACCAGGGCGAGGACCACCAGGACGAGTACGTCAACGAGCACCCGTTCTTCATGGCCTTCCACAAGGCCAGGCTCCAGGCGCTGGCCCGCATCTTCGAGCAGAGGATCCCGCCGGGGAGCAAGGTGCTGGACGTCGGCTCGGGCTACAGCATCTTCTTCCTCTGCAACCGCGAGTGGGAGTTCGACATCACCTGCTGCGACCTCGACTCGTCGGCCATCGAAAAGATGCGCGGGCTCTGTCCCGGCTGGACGTGGGAGGTGGCCGACGCAATGAGGCTCCCGTTCGGCGACGCCTCCTTCGGGACCGTCTACGCGGGTGAGATCATCGAGCACGTGCCCGACGTGCGCGCCGCGCTGGCGGAGTGGAACCGGGTGCTCGAGCCCGGCGGCACGCTGATCCTCACCACTCCCAACCGCGAGCGCATGCTGGCCGTCGCCAACCGGCGGGCGATGCCGGTCCATCCCGAACACGTGCTGGAGCTAAGCCCCGGCCAGGCGCGGGCGCTGCTGGCGGCCGAAGGGTTCGACGTCCTCGAGACCGAGGGCATCTACCTGGAGCTCTTCCTCAACTGGCACAGGCCGCCAGGCAAGCGCGTCGACCTGCTGACCGCCCGCTGCGGAATGCCGGAGCACGAGCGTTATTACAAGCCTTTCATGCGCGCCGGGCGGCTCGCGCCGTCGCGCGCCTTCGACCTCATCTTCGTATGCAAGAAACAGTAACGGCCGAGAGCGAGGCGAGCCCCGCAGAGGATAAGGAGAAGGTCACCATCACCGCGAGGTGGCTGAGCCTGCCCGGCAGGACGCGGACTGCGTTTCTCATCCTGCTGCTGACCCTCATCGTCTACGGTCTGGTGTTCGGGCTGGTCCCGCGCTTCAAGGGGACCACCAGCACCCAGGGGGACGAGCCGCACTACCTGCTGGTCACCGAGAGCATCCTCAGGGACGGGGACGTCTACCTCACCAACAATTACGAGGCCAAGCAGTACCTCCCCTATTTCCAGCAGACCATCACCATGTGGCACGTGGCGCGCGGCAAGAACGGCCGCTTCGTCTCCACCCACCCGATGTTCCTGTCGCTGCTGGTGCTGCCGGGGTTCTGGGCGTTCGGATACCCGGGCGCGGCGGTCACCATGATACTGCTGATGTGTTTTGCGGCGATGTTCACTTTCCTGATCATGGACAGGTTCGTGACGCGCACCATCGCGGCGGGGGTGACCGTCTTTTTCTTCTTCACCTATCCCCTGCTCTTCTACTCGCGGCTGATATACCCGGAGACCGTGGGCGTCTTCCTGGTCGCGCTGGGTTTGTGGAGCGCCTGGCGGCTCAAGGAGACCAGGGGTAAGCGGGTCTACGCGGCCCTGCTGGGGTTATCGGCCGGGGCCATGACCCTGGCCCACCCCAAGTTCATCGCGATAACGATCGCGTTCGTGGTGTTGTTCTTCATCGTGAGGCCGAGCAAGGACCTCAAGCTGCTGGCGTGGTTCGCCGCGCCCGCGGCGGCGTGCATCCTGCTGTTGTTGATACTCACCAACATCGCCTTCGGCTGGAAGATCGTGCAAGGCCTGACCGCCTCGGGCGGCAGCAAGTTCCAGGGAGGCTACTGGGGCACCAACTCCGTGTGGGGCATCGCCGGCATGTACCTCGACCGGGCCTGGGGGCTATTGATATTCGCGCCGGTCTACGCCCTGTTCGGCTACGGCCTGGCCTGCCAGAAGACCGCCTGGGAATGGGACCGCTGGTGGGTGTTCTTCCCGATCTGTATCGGGCTACACACGCTGGTGCTGGGCGTCTTCCAGTCGTGGAACGGAGGGGCCGCGCCGGTGCAGAGGTACCTGGTGCCGCTGGCGCCGATGCTCATCCTGTGCATAGCGCTCTTACTCGACCGGGTGCGCT
The DNA here is from genome assembly GCA_003157385.1 of Actinomycetota bacterium. Taxonomy (GTDB): domain Bacteria; phylum Actinomycetota; class Geothermincolia; order Fen-727; family Anoxymicrobiaceae; genus FEN-680. The sequence goes on from PMJJ01000051.1 coordinate 4,310, forward strand.
CGAAGGTCGTCTGGGGCGTGGCCGCGGCGCTGGGCCTGTGGACGATCGTGACCACGGTGTGGACCTTCCGGTTCATGGTGGGGACCTACGGCATCGAGGCGACTGACAACATCTTCGTGCCGCACTTCCTGGACAACGGCTTCGCCAAGAAGTTCCTCTTCACAGTGTTCCCGCTGCTGCACCCTGCCGGTATCGGCGGCATGTTCCTCATAATCGCGTGGATGCTGTTCTTCGCCGTGACGATCTACCTGGCGCGCAGATACCACATGCATTACGGCGGCGGCAAGATCCCACCCGCCTACTAAACGCAAAATTGGTGCCGGGCACCTTTTTTGCATTTTGGCTGCCGTCCCGCTGCTACTGACCTGTGTAGCCCTCCGCGAAGTACCAGGTGCTCGACGGGCCCGGGGCTCCGATGACGTCGTGCCCGCCGTTCCACTGACCCTTGTAGTTGAAGTACATCGGCCTCTC
>PMJJ01000030.1 GCA_003157385.1 Actinomycetota bacterium
CGGCAAATGCAACCTTCTTGCCGTTCGAGGAGAAAGCCACGCTGGTCAGTTGGATCCCCTCAAATGGTACGCTCACGGGCCTTACCGCGCCGTTGCTGTCGTCCATTATCCAGAGCTGGCCACGGCTGAGCAGCCAGATGTCCTTGGTGCCCGGGATGTAGCCCACCTGCAGATCGGACGCGCTGAATTGCCGGGCGTCGAGAGGGTATTCCCACCTCTGGCCGCCGCTATACGAGCTGCAGAGCTGCAATGCCATGCGGTCGGCCGAGGAAGGATCGCCAGGCTTGTTCTCGTGGCACCAGGCGACCAGGAACATCGACCGGTCCTGGGACAGCGCCCAGGTGGTGTAGGCCTGTCCGGCGGGGGGCGCCACCAGTATCTCTTTGCTGGCCCCGCTGGTGATGTTGAGGATGGACAGCCCGCCCCCGCGTCCGACCAGGACCTCGTCCGCATGCAGCCCCTGCGGGAATACGTGCGGGATCGCCACCCCGGCACCGACGAGCACCACCAGCATGCCGATCACTATCCCTATCGTCTTGCGATGGGACTTCTGTCTCGTCGACTGGTGCGCTCGGCGGCCGTAGTCATAGGCCCTGTCCTGGGCCCTCTTGCTGTAGTCTCTGAAGTATCCGGGCATGGCGCTCCGAGATGAGTAGGTGACGCCGCAATGAGCCAGCATATAATTATACCCGCACGGCGCCACGAGGCCGCCTTGGCAGGCAGCATGGCGAGGAACCGCTTCTGAAACGGCGCCAAGGGTGTGCGACGCGAGTGCAGAAAGTTTACGCCAGAGGTGTGTGACATGGGTGCTAACAAAGCGGTGTTCCTGGACAGGGACGGGACCATCGTCACAGGCATCGAAAACCTCCGCTCGACCGATGAGCTGCGCTTCATCAATGGCGCGCAGGAAGCTCTGGGAATCCTGGCCGGCGCCGGCTATCTCCTGGTCCTGGTGTCGAACCAGGGCGGTGTGGGGCTCGGCGTCTTCAGCATGGAGGACCTTGAAGGGATGGACGCGCGCCTTCGCGAGATGGTCTCGGCGCTGGGCCTCGAACTCGCCGGGACATACTACTGCACCGACAAGCCCGAATCGGACTGCAGCTGCCGCAAGCCTGAGCCCGCGCTGGCCCTGGCGGCCGCCGACGATCTCGACATCGACCTGCCGTCCTCCTGGGTCATCGGCGACAAGACCTCCGACGTGATGCTGGGCAGGAATATCGGCTGCCATGCCGCGCTGGTCCTGACTGGAAAAGCAGGCAACGACGGCCGCTTCGACGTTGAGCCCGACCTCATCGGTGCCGACCTGCTCGACTGCGCGAGGGCCATCGCCGGCAGGGTGGGCGCTCGATCGGAGTAGACGAACCCGGTCTTAATCCGGCTGCGCCTCACCGAACGCTCCAGCTGGAACCACGGTCAGCCCCAGCGCGACCGTCGCCAGCGAAACGGCTGCGAAGACCCAGAGGCCCGGGCCCGGGCCCGCGGGAAAGTAAAGGCTGTTCGCGTATACCATCACGATGTCGAACAGAGCCAGCAGCAGACCGGCGATCCCGCAAGCAAGCACCACGTTGCCACCGTTCCTGTCGGCAAAGAGCATCACGGCGCTGGCTGCCACCAGCACCACCAGCAGCAGCGAGGTGAACCCGCTGAAGAGCAGGCCCCGGCTCCACCAGGTGAAAAGGAATGTCCCGCTGGTCCCGAACGGCCTGAAGATGAGGTTCCAGCCGCTGGACCCCTGCACCCAGTTCATGAAAGTGTCCACGAAGGTCAGAACCGCCGCCGCCATCACCAGCATCGCGCCGGTGGGCGCCGCGATGCGCGGCAGCCGGGCCCTCCATGGGGGGACGTATCCGCGCCTCAACCTGCGGGGGCCGATCCCATCGCCGGCCGCGCCCGCGGCAGCTGGCGATGGGATGCGCGGCTCGCGCGCCGGCGCCACTTCACCGGGTGGGCTTTCCACCATGGAGGCGTCCATGAACCGCTCGGAAGGGATCGGCCGAGCGATCAGCTCGCCATGGCTCCCATATTCCTCTGGTGTCATCTCGCCTCTCCCCCCGGTGGAAGAACCAGCCATGGCCGAACGGCCAATCCTTTCTTCAACTGTCTCATAAAGCGCTCCTCCCGGCGAGCTGGCGGGCGGCCATCTCCAGCCAGGCCCGGCACAGTCATTGCGACAAGCCCCTACGGCGATTTCTTTTCTACCGTCTTGCCTCTTTTCCTATGCCCCGGCCCGGAGAAGGCTTACTCCGCGCCTCTTTTATTTCCCTGCGGATGCGGCTTGTTTGACCTGATGCCATTTGATATATTGCTTTGGGACTACAAGGAGGGATGGATATGGATAATTACCCGGAGGATCTCAAGTACCACAAAGAGCACATGTGGGTGCGCGCTGACGGCACCATTGGGATAACCTTCTACGCTCAGGACCAGCTCGGGGAGATCGTGTTCCTCGAGGTTCCCGAGCCCGGAGCAGACGTCGAAGCCGGCGAGGCGTTCGGCGAGGTCGAGTCGCGCAAGTCGGTCTCCGACCTGTACTCGCCGCTCACCGGCAGCATCAAGGAGGTCAACTCCGAGGTGCAGGACGCGCCCGAGCTCATCAACGAGGACTGCTACGGCAAAGGCTGGATCGCGATCATCGACGTGGGCGACTCCGCCGAGATGGACAACCTCCTCTCCGCCGCCGAGTACAAAGAACTCGTGGCAGGCGAGGAGCAGTAATTTAATAGGACTGTTTGAAAAGGCGGACACAGACGTGTCCGCCTTTTTCATTGTTAATAGATTAACCAGACTGTTCAATCGATGGGTCTATAAGACCGACACGCAGGTGCCCGCTATTCCTCTAAACGTAAGAGCGGGCACCTGCGTGTCCGTCTCTCTGTTTGTGAATCAACGTAGAGTTGAGGCAACGGCTTGTGTGATTC
>PMJJ01000034.1 GCA_003157385.1 Actinomycetota bacterium
TGCCCGATCCTGGTGATGCACGTGCTCGGCGCGGGGCACAACGACCCTGTCATGGTCGCCTTCCTGCTGGCGGGTTACCTGCTCTACCGCAAGGGCTATCTGCTGACCGGAATAGCGCTGGTGGTGCTGGGAGCCATGGTCAAGATCACCGGGGCGCTGGCACTCGCCCCCATGCTGGTGATGTACGTGCGAGACAAGCGGGGAGCGCCACTCAAGCGCGCGGCAGCCGCCGGCGGCGTGGTGGTCGGCCTCTCCCTGCTGGTCTACCTCCCGTTCCTTAACAGCCTCAAGATCTTCGGCACCACCCTGCGCATGACCAAGCTCTACTCGTCGTCCTCGATACCCGACATGTTCAGCAACTGGTACATGCGGATACTCATCAGGGGTGGGATGGGGAGCATAAAGGCGGCTTCGGTCGCGAACGCCCGCATGCACATACTGTTCACCTTGCTGCTGGTCGTCATCGCCATCGTGCTGCTGACGCGGGTCAAGGACTACCGGTCCATGGTGGCCTGTTCCGCCGGACTGTTCCTGGCCTGGTTCCTCACCAGCAGCTGGCTCCTCCCCTGGTACCTGTTCATGGGCCTCGCGTTCGCCGCCATCCTCGGATGGTCCAGGATCACGGCCTTCATAGTCGGACTGGCAGCCATATTCTGCCTCTACCGGATCCCGCAGCCACCCGGCGGGGCGATAAGTGGGACAGGCCCTGTGTACTTTTTCACCGTCCCGTTCCTGCTGATCTTTATCGGGTGGGCCGCGCTGAGCTGCGTCGAATGGCTCCAGCGGAGGCACACCCCCACCGCGTCCGACGATCCTCCCGCACCCGCCGATGCCCTTGAAGAAGCCTGACGGGGCTCACCGACGATCGCACTTTCTGTCTGGACAAGCTTTAACCTCAATCGGGTATGATATGGGCGCGCCAGGAGCGTGAATTGGGCGTGGGTTTGGTCATACGCGGCTGGCTCCAATATCAACCGTTCAAGGAGGCCCCCCGATGGCGATGGTGGAGTGGTTCGAGTTCCAGGTTCCCGGCAAGGTCATCTGTTCCGAGCACTGCGTCGACAGCGTCGGCGCCGAGCTGGACAAGGTGGGCGGAACCAGGGCGCTGCTGGTGACCGATGAAGGCGTTCAGAAGGTCGGCATCGACGGGGCCGTCAGAGAGGGCATGGACAGCGGCGGCGCCGAGATCGTCGCGACGTTCGACAAGGTGCCACCAAACTCCGAGCTCAAGGTCGTGCAGGCCTGCTACGACGCGGCAAAGGCGGCGGCCGCCGACTCGATCATCAGCGTCGGCGGGGGCAGCGTCATCGACACCGCCAAGGGAACCGCAATCCTGATGGCCGAGGGCGGCGAACTGCTCGACCACGAGAGCGCCGTCTTCACGCCCAGCTCGCCGATGCCGCCGCATGTCGCGGTGCCGACCACCGCCGGCACCGGGTCCGAGGCCACCTTCATCGCGGTCATCGCCGACCACGAGCAGATGATCAAGCTGATATTCCAGGGACCCGCACTGTCCCCCACGGTCGCGATGCTCGATCCGGTGATGACCAGGACGCTTCCTCCCCACCTGACAGCCTCCACGGGAATGGATGCGCTATCACACTGCGTCGAGGCGCTTCACACCGAGATGAACGAGCCCATATGCGACGGGCTCGCTTTCTACGGGATCCGCCTGGTCAACCGCAACATCCTGGCCGCGTTCAACGACGGGGCCGACCTCGACGCCCGCAAGTACATGCTGATCGCCGCCTACCTCGGCGGTGTGGCGTTCACCAACACATTCGTCGGTGCCATCCACGCGATGGCCCACTCGCTGGGCGGGAGGTTCGGGGTGCCGCACGGCATCGCGATCGCGATCCTGCTCCCCTACGGGATGGAGTTCAACCTCAGGTACGTCGACGAGGGCGTGCCGGCCAAGTACAGGCTGATGGCCGAGGCCCTGGAGCTAGACATCGCCGGCGACGACGACGAGACCGCCGCCAGGAAGGCGATCGACCACATTCGCAAACTCGGAGGCGAGCTGGGCCTGCCCAGCAAGCTGAGCGAGGTGGGGGTGCCCGAGGACGGCATCGAGGCCGCCACCGAGGACTCGATGGTCGACGGCTGCATGTTCAACAACCCGGGCGAGCCCGAGTTCGAGGAAATAGAAGAGCTGTTCAGACAGGCCTACTGAGATAGCGCACCACTGGGGTCGGGCACCGGTGGTGCATCAGCGGATGAATCGCTGTGAGGCCGGCACAGCCGGCGCGGCACGGAGGTGGCACCTTTGGCACTGCAGGACTACTATGAGTTCTTCTCTCCCACCAAGGTCATGTTCGGGCCGGGCCTCGCCCAGGACGTCGGCGCCGAGGTCGAGGGGCTCGGTGGCTCGGCGGCAATGCTGATCACGGACAAGGGGATCATAGGCGCCGGCCTGCTTCAGACCATAGAGAAAAGCATCACCGACAGCGAGGTCGACCTGGTGGAGGTGTACTCCGACGTCCCGGTGAACTCCGAGGTCGCCGTCTGCGAGGCGATCGCGGAGATCGGCAGGGCCGCCGGCGTCGACACGCTGATCTCGGTTGGAGGTGGCAGCGTCATCGACACCACCAAGGGGGTCAACATCCTGCTGGGGGTCGGCGGCGACCTCATGGAGGACTGGCAGGGCACCCACCTGGTCCCCGAGCCGCTGAAGAAGCACATCGCCATCCCCACCACCGCGGGGACCGGCGCTGAGGTGACCCTGGGGGCGATAATCAAGAACACCCCCACCGGCCAGAAGATCACCTTCAACAGCAAGTACCTGCTGCCCGACGTCGCGGTCCTCGACCCCAACCTCACCGAGACGCTGCCTCCGGGCCTCACCGCAGCCACCGGCATCGACGCGCTGACGCACGCGGTCGAGTCTTTTACCAGCCTGGAGCATATGCCGCCGGCCGACGCGTTCTGCACTTACGCCATCCAGGCCATCTTCGAGAACCTCCCCAGGGTCATGGAAGACCCTGGCGACATCGAGGCGCGCGGTTACATGCTCATCGCGGCGAACCTTGCCGGCAACGCGTTGTCTCACACCCTGTCTATCGGCGCCTGCCACGCCATGGCGCACGCCGCCGGCGGCCTCAGCCCCGTCAGCCACGGGGTCGCCAACGCGATCATCCTGCCCACCGTGATGAAGTTCAACCTCCATGCGGCGGCGGAGAGGTTCGCTTCGCTGGCGCCGTTCGTGGGGGTGAACATCTCCGGGCTGGACGAGCTCGACATCGCGGCGAAAGTCATTGAGACCATCACCGGCTTCATCACCTCGTTCGGCCTGCCCAGAACGCTCAAGGAAACCGGCGGGGACTTGGCGATGGCCGAGCGCATGACCGAGGAGGCCATGGGCGACGGCCAGATGTACGGGAACCCGCGCGAAGCCGAGTTCGATGAGGTGTTGGCGCTGTATAAGGAACTGCTGGCCTAGGGCTGGCCTGCTTCGGGGGCGATGACGTCGAACGCAGCCTTTACCATCTCGGCGGTGAACGGCCCCTCGCCGATCACCTCGCCGTCGGCCTGCAGCACCATCCGCTCCGGCGAGGTCACCTTCACCTTGGCGCCCCTCAGCAGGAGCACGGACTCGTCTCCGGTGTGGGTCCCCCGGTAGAAGCGCGGCACGTTGCGCGCCATCTTCAGCTTGGCGATGCCTTTCTCCAGCGCCGAGTGGTCCGGCGCCGGAGCGCCCGGCGGCACGTTTATCTCCGGCTTGCCGAAGCCCGCCCCCACCACCACCACGTCGAAGAGCCCGTCCGAACAGTCCGCCTCCGGCGCCATCAGCATCCTGCCGCCGAAGTACCTGCAGTTCGCGATTATGCAGCTGTTGGCAAGGACCCGGTGTGTCTGGCCGTCCACCACCAGCTCCATGTCCTTCTCTTTGTAGCGGGCGTAGGTGACGACGAAGCTCAGCAGGCGGGTCCCCTTTCCACCAACCGCTTTCCTGAGCGCCTCGGGCATCTTCGCCGCGAACTCGCTCGCCTCGCCCTCGAAGCCCAGGCCCACGGTGTTGGCGAAGTAGCCGGTGCGCACGCCGTCGGGGGCGAGGTACTCCATCCAGCCGACGTCCAGCGAGCGCTTCTTGCTGGAGAGCAGGAAGGAGCACGCGGTCAGCCAGTCCTGGGGGATGTCCAGCGCCCGGCTGAAGTCGTTGGCCTCACCGGTGGGGATGATGCCCAGCAGGGGCCGCTTGGAGCGCTCGACCGCCATTATCCCGTTGACCACCTCGAAGACCGTGCCGTCGCCGCCCGCCGCGACAATGGTGGTGAAGCCCTTAAGTGCGGCCTCGCGCGCCATCTCGATCGCGTGCTCCGGGTGCTCGGTGAACTGGAAGTCGAAGTCGAGGCCCAGGTCGCGCAGCATGGCGAGCATCCCATCGGTGAGTCTGGCGGCCTCGCCGCCGGACGCGGCCGGATTGACGATCAGCATCGACCTGCCCTCGTTGGGGTTCACCGGGGCAGTCTTCTGCTTGCCGCTCGAGCGCTTCTTCCTGGCCCGCATCTTGCCCCTGGTAGTCCGGGGCTTATCATCGGGCATCCTCGTTCACCCTCTCTCAGCCTGAATGGTCTCACGTGGAGTCTCGGAGTCCCGCCCGGCGCGGTCTGGCCCTGGAAACGCAAAAAAGGCGCCAGGCACCACCTTTGCATCACGGCGGGCGGCGAGTCCGGATTATATCACAGGGCCCAGGCGCCCCGGCCGCCTCCGCGCTGCGGCTCGTGATATCATGTCACCGGTTCGGTGGAACCGGAAATGCCGGTCCTATAAGAAGCAACTGCTAGTTGTTAGAATGGGTCCGCGATAAACCGCTCGAAGTCACAGGAGGACCATATGCTCAGCATGGACAACGTCACCGCCTGGGGAGTGAAGGGATTCTCGCAGATCGCGAGCCTGCCGAAATCGGAGACGTGGAAGAAGGGCGACAAGCTGAAGATCCTGCTCGTGGGATACAACGGCAAGCGCAACACGGGCGCCGACGTCCGGGTCGCCGAGATGGTCAAGCAGTTCTACAACGTGCTCGGCCAGGACAAGATCGAGATAACCGTCATGACGCTCGACACCGAGATGACCGACGTCTACTTCCAGCCTCCGACCAAGCAGTTCAAGTTCAGCACGATATTCTTCAAGGACCTGCTCGACGCCTGCGACCAGAACCACATGGCGATCCTCTGTGAGGGCTCGACCCTCAAGAGCAAGTTCGCCAACGCCCTCACCCTGTTCTTCTGTGAGGCCGCCGGCATCATGAAGAAGCAGGGCAAGCCTTGCATAGCCTACGGGTCCGAGGCCGGGGACATGGACGACTTCGTGAAGCGGATGGCATCCGACCTCTGCAGCGAGACCTACTTCATCGCCCGCACCCAGCCGTCGCTGGACATAGTGAAGTCCATGGGGCTCGAGGGCCACCTCGGCACCGACACCGCCTGGACCTTCACGCCGGCCGACGCCTCCTGGGCGGCCAAGGAACTGAAGGAAAAGACGGNNGTGAAACCGAGCCTGAAGATGCTGGGAGAGGCCGCCCTGACCAAGAACTGGGATGACCACTTCGAGAAGTATTATTTCTTCACCACCTCGCCGGAGCGCAAGAAGCTCTTCAAGGCTTACATCGATGGGCTGGCCGACGCGGCCAATCGCTTCATCGAGGCCCACGACTGCCACGTGGTGGCCATCGGCATGGAGGCGCTCGACCTGGGTCCCTGCGAGCAGTTCACCTCGCAGATCAAGGGCCCGACCGGCATCTTCAGCTCGCGCTTCTACGACGGCTTCCAGATGACAGCGGTGCTGCATTCGCTGTCGCTGCTGGTCACCTCGCGCTACCACGCCAGGGTCCTCTCCTCCACCGCGGGAGTGCCCTCTATCGCGGTGTCGATGGACGAGAGGCTGTTCAATATCTTCAGCGAGTGCGGGCACGTCGACGAGTACTACCTCAAGACCGACGAGCCGGACCTCGCCAACAAGCTCTTCTCCACCATGGAGAAGTGCTGGAAGAACCGCGAGAATGTCTCCAGGGAGATACTGGCGTCCATACCCAGGTACCTCGAGATGATGTCCGACATGGGCAAGTTCTTCCGCGGATGGGTCGAGGAGAAGTTCCCGGGAATAGAGCTCGGGCCGGAGCCCAAGGATTGGAAGGGCTACCTTCCGGAGCTCAACGATAAGCTCAAGGCCACCCTCAAGAAGTAGGCGGCGGCGGCGAAAAGATACCAAACCGCGCGGATGCTTGTGGCGTCCGCACGGGCTCGCACGGAGGCGGAGACGATCAGGACACTGGGAGGATGAGATGTTGAGCATGGACAACCTGCTCGCATGGGCGGTCCGTGGCACCACGGAGCTCGCGAGCCTGCCGAAGTCGGAGAGCTGGAGGCCCGGGGAAAAACTCAAGATCGTGCTGGTGGGCTACAACGGCAAGCGCAACACCGGAGCAGACGTCCGCGTCGCGGAGATGGTGAAGCAGTTCAACAAGATCCTGGGGCCCGACCGGGTGGAGATCACGATACCGACCCTCAACCCCGAGCTCACCAGGGTCTACTTCGAAGGCGACGCCAGACTCTCCAAGCTCAACACCATCTTCTTCAAGGACGTGCTGGACCTGTGCTCACAGAACCACGTCGCGGTGATTTCGGAGGGCTCCACGCTCAAGAGCCAGTTCGCCAACGCGCTGACGCTCTATTTCTGCGAGGCGGCGGGAGTGATGAAGAAGCAGGGCAAGCCGTGCCTGGCCTACGGCTCCGAGGCCGGCAGGATGGACCAGTTCGTGATGGACATGGCCGCGGACATGTGCAGCGAGACCTACTTCATCGCGCGCACCGAGGCCTCTCTGAAGATCATCGAGAGCATGGGATTGGAGGGCCACGTCGGTACCGACACCGCCTGGACCTTCCCACCGGCCGACAAGAAGTGGGTCGAGGACGAGCTCAAGTCCAAGACGGGCTGGGACGGCAAGAAGCCGGTCATAGGCATCGCCTGCATCGACCCCTGGTCGTACCCGGTGAGGCCCGACCTGGCCAGGACCNNGTTCTACTTCTTCGAGGCCTCGGAGCGCTGCGGCAAGTACCCGGCCTACATGAACGGGATCGCGGACGCGGTCAACAAGTTTGCCAAAGAGAACGACGTCCACGTGGTCATCGTGGGTATGGACTGGACCGACCTCGACGCCTGCAAGGACCTGCAGTCACGCATCGACGGCAAGCCCTACATCTTC
>PMJJ01000065.1 GCA_003157385.1 Actinomycetota bacterium
GTCCGTCTGGTGTTATCCAGTGTTGTCCTGTCCAGCGCTTCGTGTTATCCAGTCCATCTGGTGTTGTCCTGTGTTATCCAGTTTTGCCAACAACGTGTCTACAAACAGAGGAGGCGCCCTGTGTTTGGACGCCTTCCATTCTCTTATTTATATCTTATCTACTGGGGAACGTAACCCACCACGTCGTGCCCTCCCGTCCAGCCGGCCAGGTTCTCCGTGTAGAACACCGAAGCGGCAGCGGGCCCCATCAACCCTGGCGAATAGACTATGAGCGGATACGGAGCACCCGAGTCATCGGGCCGGGCATCGAGAACGGCCGTCCCTATCAATCCGTTCTCGAACTTGTGGGGAGCGGCCCCGCCTGCCGGGGTTGCCGGATACCAGGTGAGTACCCTCATCTGTCGGCCGTCTGTCGTGACGAAATCAACCTTCAGGCCCACTTTGAATGGACCGTCCGGCGTAGACGTCTTGAACTCTACCGGCCCTGGTAGTCTGCGTTGCAGGAACTTGAGGATCCGCTTGATATAGGAGGGATATCAGTCACTCCTGTATTCTGAAAAGAGTGAAAGGGCATTGTCCCGCTCGATCTCCTTCAACACCCGCTCATCGAAACCGTCGTAGGCGCGGAGGCCCTCGATCGTCGCTATCGTGGCCAGCTCGGGCGCGAACGGGTAGTCGCTGCCGAAGAGAACCTGCGAAGGTTCCACCAGTTCCTGGAGTGAACGCAGCGCGTGCGGGGAGGCCGACAGCGCCGTGTCGTAGTACAGACGCCGCAAATAGGTGGCGACGCCCTGTGGGACCTTGTCCTGGAGGCCCGGCAGGAACTGTCCAAGCGTGAGCCGTAAGGCCAGGTAAGGGATGGCCCCTCCCGCGTGGGAGAGGATGAACCGGATATCCGGACACCTCTCAAGTGTTCCGCTGAACAGGAGGTCGCTTACCGTGCGCGTCGTATCGATCACGAACTCCACCATGAAGGCAGGGGCGCTGAGACCCAGCGAGTCGCTGCCCTGTGGCACGTCAGGGTGTATGAAGACGATACACTTCCTGCGGTTCAGCTCGTCGAAGAGTTCGGCAAACTCCGGGTTGCCTAGGTAAGCGCCCCCGTAGTTCGTAAGCAGGCAGGCGCCCTGTAGGTCCAGCATGTCCAATGCGTATGCCAATTCAGATAGTGATGCATCGACGTCGGGAAGAGGAAGAGCAGCGAAGGCCCCAAAACGCCCCGGGTTCTCCCGAACGAGCTCGGCAGAATACTCGTTGCAGAGTCTGGCGAGTTCCCGGGCAGCTCCGGAATCGCCGAAATAGAGACCTGGGCTGGAAATCGATACGATGGCCTTTTCTATCCCGTGTCTGTCCATCAAGGCAAGCGACTCGTCGGGGCTCCATTCAGGGAAATCGCGGCCTCCACCCGCCGCGATCCCTGCCGCTGCCACGGCAGACCGATAATCAGGCGGCAGGATATGGTGGTGCACGTCTATCCTGCGTTGCATGTCATCCTTGATCTTTCTGGTCTTGTGCTTCCGGCATCAGCACTGGCCTTTCTTGTGCCATTTTGCTTTGCGAACTTTCGCAGTCTTTCCTCACTTCAATAACACCGCCCATCTCGTCAAAGATGTCGGGCAGGAACGAGGCCAGGTTGTTGTATTCGATAAGGCTGTGCAGACAGTTGTTGCGAGCGAGGTCGATTATCTTGTAGGGCAGGGACCGTTTCACCCTCTTGGGAAAACCATCCTTCATCGTGTATCCAAGCCAGTAACGGCTGCGGTACTCTACCCCGCCATCGACCTCGCGCACGGCGTGGAAGAAGACGTTGAACGGCTTTTTCAGCATGTCCAGAGTGACGTTTGCACAGTACGCTCTCGATATCCCCGGTTCCCTGAACAAGCTCATGTCCAGGCCGAAGTTCTGGGGCGAGAAGAACTCGATGATTACCTTCTGTGCGCTCGCTAAATTGAATCCCTCGACCGGGTAATGGGTACTGCCATAGTTCCTCACACGCAACGGAATCCCTGAGCTGTCGAGGTGCCGGGCGGGGTCCTTGGCACTGATGTCGGTATGCGCGACCGGGCACCATAGCGCATATCGCAAACCTTCCAGAGGATGCCAGTTGAACCACCAGTCGAGCATCTCCGGTGTCACGCCTGGCATCTTCACCAAGGTGGCTGCGAAGCCGCTGCCGTCTTCCAGCACGGAATAGCCTGTCTCGTCCTCCAGGTATCCTGGTTTCACCAGGTCGTTCCTGGTTTGTATCGCTGTAACAGTCGCGGGGTCAAGCGGCCCGCTGTTTACCTTTTCCAGATCCTCCGCGGGCACCTCGGCGAGTTCCTTGCAGAAGTACTGGGCATACGATTTCTCCTTCTCGGATTCGGTGAGTTCCCGGCGCGGCATTCGTCGTATGCCCTCCATTGTCACAGGTGAAGGGAATACTTTGCTCATCCTGACGAATATACTGCTGAGTTTCATGGCTTCGCTCCGGCGTCAGCATTTACCTGGCCGAAGTACTTCTACGTTTGTCACCAGATGTCCGTGGCTGGCTGTCAGCGGTCGGTACGTTGTACTCGGTGACAGCCCCCGAAGTCGTCATTCGCGCGATCCTGTTAGCGCCCCACTCAGGGAACCATAGTGCCCCGTCAGTTCCAGCCACGATGTAGCCCGGTTGTGTGCCCTCGGTCAGGGCTTGTACCTGCGGACGCTCGCGATCATCGCTTTCACGTTCTCGGGCTTCGCGTCCACGGGCACCGTGCACCCCGACCCCAGAATGAAGCCGCCACCGGCGCCGACCTCTTCGATGAGCCTCCGGCAGTACTCGTCGACCTCCTCGGGCTCGCCGAGCTTGAGGAGCGTCGCGGGCACGTCCCCCATGATGCACATGTGGTCGCCCAGCATCTCCTTGGCCTTGAAGATGTCGGAAGTGCCGTCGAGGTTGAGGATGCACTTGCGTGCCGGCAGCTGCTCGAAGTACTTGAAGAACGGGGTCCACTCGCTGTCCATGTGGAGGATGGGCGTGATGCCGCGGTCGACGAAGTAGTTGCACATCTCGACCCACTCCGCGAGCGCGAACTTCTCGAACTGTTTCGGGCTCAGGAAGGTGGCGCTGGTCCTGTTGCCACCGAGGAAGACGCGAGGGATGCCGCTCGTTTTCGCCAGCCCCCAGCCGATATGCTGCAGGAATCCCATGAAGGCCCTCGCCCCCTCCATCACATCGTCGGGGTGCCTGAAGAGGTCGAGCATGAAGTCCTGGCACGAGCGAAGGGTTATCGATAGCCACTCCAGCGGGGTGAATGCGAGGTTGGGGCCGACGAGAGACTCCATCCCCGTCTTCTTCCGTAGTGCCCTGGTGGCGCGCTTGATCCTGACCGAGTCTACCCCCAGCCCCCCGAGCCCGCGCCACACGCCGAACCAGCTGCGGAAGTCCGGGCGGGTCGCCAAAAGCTTCGACACCATGAACTTGAACGGCCCATCCTCCGCGATGCGCGAGTACTCGTCCGCGCGCATCACCGAGCGCTCCACGAACTGGAACTGGCAGTCGTCCGGCGCGCCGTCAATGCCCGGTATCACCGGCACCGAGGGGAACAGCAGCTGGAAGACCTTCCCCATCCCTGCGTAAGACAGGCCCTGGCCGTCGATCGTGCCCAGGTCGTTGACGGTCTTGAGGAGCGCCGCGTCTGCCTTGTGGATGTCGAAGAACATCTCGTGCTGCGTGATGCCGCCGTACCTGCTCGCGAAGAAGTCGATGTGCGGGACGACGGGTACGCGGTCGGGCTTGCCGAGCCGAATCGCGGTGTCTATGCGCTCGGACGGGGTCATCGTCGGCAATTCAATCCCTCTTTCTCATCGTGCAAAATAGGGACAGGCATTATTTTGCATAGACTTTGCAGAGCGTGCTGCGCAGTGGCTCAGAGCCGGTTTCCGGGTCGTACTCCGTGTCGCCGAAGAGCAGGTTCACGCTCGAGCGCTTCCAGCCGTACTCCGGAGGTCCGTCCTCCGGGAACCACCACGCGTGCTGGGCGCTTACCACCCGGGGAGCGATGCCGTCAGTCAGCCGCGCCCGCATGGTCACCTTCCCCTCCGGTGTCTCGATCCACACGGCGTCGCCGTCCCCAATACCCAGGTCGCCGGCAGTGGCAGTGTTTATCTCCACGAGGGGATCGGGGTTCAAGCGCCTCAGCGACTCGATCTGCCTGCCCTCGCTGTGGAAGAAGCCCTTGATTTTAGCGCCTGTCGTCAGCACCAGCGGGTAATCGTCAGCCAGCTCCGGGGTCGAGGCGGGGCTCACCGGCGGCTCCCGGTAGACCGGCAGCGGGTCGATGCCCATAGACTCGAGGATGGTGCTCGCCAGTTCGAGCTTGCCCGTTGGCGTCGCGAACCCGCACGTCTCGTACTTGTAGTATGCCATCTCGCCCTCGAGTATCCCCTTCTCGCAGAACTGGTCGAAGTCTATGCCCGCATCCTCCAGGACCCAGTCGAAATACTCGTGCAGCGTCCTCCAAGGGAAAGCGTCGGTAAGGCCGAGCCGGTGCGCCAGGTCGAGCATGACCTGCCGGTCGTCGCGCGCCTCNNGCGAACTGCGCGGTCGGGGTCAGGAAGAAGTCGGACACCACGGTGAACTCGAGGAGGCCCAGCGCCTCTTCGACCTCGAGTGAGTGGGAGTGGGTGACCAGCGCGTTCGAGCCGACCACCCAGAGCGCGCGGACACGGTAGGGGTCGCCGGTCACGATCGAGCGCCAGAACGTCGGAGGATGGGTGATGGCGCAGAGCGGGTACTTGCCGGCGTCGACCGCGCGGCCTATCTTGTCCGGCGGCAGGAACTGCAGCCCCGCGACCTCCACGTTCATGAACAGCGAGCGCTGCTTGACTCCCTCTGGAGGCACCCAGAGCACGTCGCCCCCGGGGACGTCGATGTTGCCGGTGATCGCGCGGAGTATCAGCAGCGAGCGGGCCGTCTGGTAGTTGCACGGGCTCATGTCGATGCCGTTGCCCCACAGCATGGCGGCGGGCTTAGTGGTCGCGTAGGAGCGGGCAGCTGCCCTGATGTCGTCAGCGGGTATGCCGGTCGCGGGCTCGGCCCGCTCGGGCGTGAACTCCCGGACGTGCTCAACCAGCCTGTCATATCCCAGCGTGTAGCCGTCGATGAAGGAGTGGTCCACCAGGTCCTCGGCGATGATGGTGTTTATCATCGCGAGGGCGAGGGCGCCGTCTGTACCGGGGCGCAGCTGCAGCCAGTGGTCGGCTTTCTCCGCGGGCTTGATCTTGCGCGGGTCGATGATGATGACGCGCTCCGCCTTGCGGAGCGCCCTGCTCACTATGCCTCCGCACATGCCGTCGGACGCGCCGGTCTCCGTGAGGTTAGCCCCCCAGAGCACGATGCACGCCGGCATCTCACCGCCGAACCCGTAGAAATCGCAGATGGGCAGCTGCCCCATGGTGTGGACGCTCGCCAGCCAGCGCGGCATGTAACAGAGGTGGGCGACCCCGGCGAAGTTCGGGGTGCCGAAGGCGTTCGCGAAGCGGGAGGTGAAGCTCGTGTACGGCCGTCCGGTCCCCTGGACCATCGCGAAGTACTCGGAGCCGCTCTCGCGCTTGACCGCGGTCATCCGGTCCGCGACCTCGTCCAGCGCCTCGTCCCAGGAGATGCGCTCCCACTTGTTCTCACCGCGCTTGCCCTTGCGCCGCATCGGATAGGTGACGCGGTCGAGGTGGTAGAGGAGCTCGGGCGCGGCTGCGCCCTTGGGGCACAGGTAGCCGCGGCTGATGGGCGAGTCCGGGTCGCCGGTGACCTTGACCACCCGTCCGCCTTCCATGTGGACCAGCACCTGGCAGACGCCGTGGCAACCACGGCATGCCGACTTTACGACGGGCAATTTACCGCCTTACTGCTATTAGTTCCGATGCCGGCGGGACAACTCACCCCGCGGTAGCCGATTGAGGTAGACGGTGCCTGACCCCTCCCTCTATATCAACATCTCGCGGACCTCGCGCCGGAGTATCTTCCCTATCGCGGTCTTCGGGATGCTCTCCATGAACACTATCTCTTTTGGCGTCTTGTAGCCCGCGATGCGCGACCGCACGAAGGTGATGAGCTCGTCCTCGCTCGCCTCGGCTCCCTGCTTCAGGGCGACCGCGGCGACCACTTTCTCTCCCCATTTGTCGTCCTGGATGCCGACCACCGCTGCCTCCAGCACCGCGGGGTGCTCGTAGAGGACCTTCTCCACCTCGAAGGGGTAGACGTTCTCACCGCCGGTGATGATCATGTCGTGCTTGCGGTCGACGATGTACAGGAAGCCGTACTCGTCGGCCCTGGCGAGGTCGCCCGTGTGGAGCCAGCCACCGCGGAGAGCGTGCGCCGTCAGCTCGGGGTCCTTCCAGTACCCCTTCATGATGTTCTTGCCCCGGACTGCGATCTCGCCGATCTCACCGACCTCGACCTCGCGGTCGTCCTCGTCGACCAGCCTGACCTCTGTGACCAGCGATTCCCTGCCGGCGGACGATATCCTGCGCGTGAGCTCCTCTGGCCCTTCCAGGCGGGACTGGTCCTCCTGCATCAGCATGGTCACGAGCGGCGCCGCCTCCGTGAGGCCGTACCCCTGCTGGAATATCGGGCCGAACTTGTCGATGCACCGCCGCATCACGTCCGCCGGCATCGGGGCGCCCGCGTAGCTCAGGTACTTGATGCTCGAGACGTCATAGGAGTCGAGACCGGGGAAGTCGAGTATCCAGGAGAGGAGGATCGGCACCATGTTGATGTGGGTGACCCGTTCCTTCTGGACCAGGCCCAGGATGTCGTCGAAATCGAAGCGCTTGATTATCACACCTTTGCCGCCGGCGCAGTGGTGGACCAGTATCGGCCACCAGGCTGTGTGGAATATCGGCAGCACCTGCAGGGTGGCGTCCCCTGGCTCGAAGAGGTTGGCGAGGCCCATGCCGATGACCGATGTCATGTAGTTGCGGTGGGTCAGCATCACGCCCTTGGGCAGCCCGGTGGTACCACCTGTGTACTGCAACTGGCAGAGGTCGTCCTCGTCGACATCGACGTCGGGCTCCGCCGGGGACGACTCCTCGAGCAGGGTCTCGTAGTCGGTCCAGTCTTCCGCCGGCTCGTCCAGAGTTATCTTTGCCTTTACGCCCTTCAGGCCCGGGAGTATCTCCCGCGCGACCGCGAGCAGGTCGCCCCCGACCATGAGCACCTCGGAGTCCGAGTGGTTGATCACGTAGGTGAGCTCTTCGGGCGAGAGCCGGAAGTTGAGCGGGACCGCGACCGCGCCCAGCTTGGCGGTCGCGTAATATGCCTCGATGTACTTGTGGCAGTTGAGCGCGAGGATTGCGACCTTGGTGTCCTTGCTGACGCCGAGGGAGGCAAGGCCATTGGCGAGTCGGTTGACCCGCTCGTTCAGCTTGCTCCAGGTCAGGCGCGTGTCCTCGCAGACCAGGCATTCCTTATCGGGGTCCAGACGTGCGTGCTTTCTCGGGATGTCACCAAGTACGTACATTCCGCGGTCCCTTTCGTAGCTCCTGCGTCAGGCTAAACAAAAAGGGTCTGACCCTAAGAAAGTTCAGTCCTACAGCAGGCCGTCGGCTTTCTTGAGGAACTTGTCGACCTTCTTTTTCATCCCCGGCGCATTCAGCCGCCACAGCTCCGGCAGGTACTTCTCGTAGCCGGCGGTCGGGTTCACCTCGCACTGCAGCCACTTGTGCTCGAACAGGTTCACGTAGCAGAGGTTACACC
>PMJJ01000089.1 GCA_003157385.1 Actinomycetota bacterium
TGGTACGGTGAGAACTTACACCACTGGACAGGACGTGGCCGTACCCAAGTCGGTCAAGAACCTTTCAATCGAGTAATGGCAACGGTCGAGAGTAGACCTTGATACACACTGTAATTCTTTCGCCAACAAGAAGTCCTGGTACACGTCCATTGCTTTCATTTGACTACCTCCATTTGACCTCTGCCTTGCGGCATTTCGCTGGTAGTCAGTCGGGTATCAACTTGGGAGTTTTTCCGAAGAGAAAGCCAATGGTGGGCGTTGAGGCGAACCACCCCACGCGCCGCACACCGACAGGTCTTTCCACTCAGCGAGTGTTTAATCGCGGCAAGGAGACAAACCGGAGCGCGTCATCCACACCGCGACTGGCGTGGTCCGCGGCGCGCGGTGACCCCATCGTTGGTTCTTCATCCCCCAACGCCCACCACTATGGTTGGAAGTGTGCCCTTTGGGTTAAATGGTGGGCGTTGAGGGATTTGAACCCACGACCTCTGCCGTGTGAAGGCAGCGCTCTCCCGCTGAGCTAAACGCCCGTTGTCGAAGTGAGAGATATTTTAGCACAGGCGGCGGGGGATCGGCCTTATAGCGGCACGCCGATGGAGTCGGTGGCGGCCTGGCGGGGGACGCCGGGGGCGTTCCAGTACATCGCGCGCTCGACGACGACAGGTTCGCTTGATCTCACCAGGGTGGAGACGTCCCAGGTGTCCTTCACGGTCTCGGCGACGTTCAAGCTGGTGCGGCTGTTGGGCGGCAGGGTGACGCTGGGCCCGGGGACTTTGCCGGAAGAGGTCATGTAGGTGAGCTCGACCGTGGCCGGGAACGACCCGGGGTTCTGCACCAGCACCCAGGTCTCGAAGGATCCCTGCTCGTTGCCGCCCGTGCTTCCCTCGGCCAGGCACCAGTTCACCTGGGCGGAGGATACCCCGATCGAGTCGGTGGCCGCCTGGCGCGGGAGGCCCGGCGCGCTCCAGTACATCGACCGCTCCGCGATGACCGGAGCATCGGACGTCACCCTGGTGGAGACGTCCCAGCAGTCGGGCACGGTCTCGCCGACGTTCACGCTCTTTCGCGACATCGGCTCCAGGGTGACCGTGGGGCCCTTGACCGGCCCGGTGGAGGTCATGTAGGTGAGCTCGACCGTGGCCGGGAACGACCCGGGGTTCTGCACCAGTATCCAGGTCTCGAACGAGCCGTCGCCCCCGGCGCCGGTGCACCCTTCGGCCAGGTACCAGTCGCTCGCCCCGGCGGTCACGCCGATCGAGTCAGTGGCGGCCTGCCTGTACTGCGCAGGGGTGTCGAGGTACATGGAGCGCTCCGCGACCACCGGCTTGTCCGAGGCGACCAGCGTGGAGACGCTCCAGGTGTTGGGGACCGCGTCGGCGACGTTGACGCTCTGGCGCGAGCCGCCGGCAAGGGTGAAGACAGGGCCAGGCATTGGCCCGGTCGGGGTCATGTAGGTCAGCCGCACCTCGGTGGACGCGGCGCCCGGGTTCTGCACCAGTATCCAGGTCTCGAAGACACTGCCCGCGCCGTCGTCACCCGTGCATCCCTCCGCCAGGTACCATTCCAGGGCCGGGGCGGTCACCCCGATGGAGTCGGTGGCCGCCTGCCGGAAGCAGCCGGTCGCGTCCCAGTAGACGGAGCGCTCCGCTATGACCGGCTGGTCGGACGAGAGCTTGGTCGACACGCTCCAGGTGTCGGGCACGTAGTCCGCCACGTTCATGCTCGTTCTCGTGCCGGCGGGCACGTTCAGCAGCGGGCCGACCTTCGAGCCCTTGTCGGTCATGAAAGTGAACTGGACGTCGGCGGAGATGTCGCCGGGGTTCTGCACCAGCACCCAGGTCTCGAACCCGCCGTGCCCGTCCTTGCCAGTGCAACCTTCCGCCAGGTACCAGTCATACGAAGCCGCCGGCGGCGTCTGCAGCGTGAACGGCAGAGAGTTGGAGCTGCCCTGCGGGGTCACCACGAAGACGTCACCGCTGGTGGCCTCCCGCGGGACCTGCACCACGATGCTCGAGTCGGTCCACGACTCGCTGGCGGTTACCTCGATGCCAGTGAACGAGACGTAAGAGTCGCTCCCGCCGCTGCCCAGGTTCGCTCCCGCGATCGTGACGGTGTCGCCCGCCACGCCCGCCGCCGGGCTGAGCCTGGTGATGAGAGGGGCGCGCTGCACAAATATCCTGCCGTCGGTGGAGCCGGCATACACCGCGTTGCCCGGCCCGCCCGATGCGCACACGCTTCGCCAGGTCAGCGCCGGCAGGTTGCCGGTCATGTCGGACCAGGTGGTCCCGCCGTCGTGGCTGCCGCGGATCCCCGCGGAGGCGGCGGCATAGACCGCGGTTGCGGACACGTCGTTGACCGACAGGTCGTTGACCACGTCGCCGGGAGCGAAGCCCGCCGACGAGACCTCCCACGACGTCCCACCGTTGTTGGAGCGATAGACCGGGCCGGCTCCGGCGGTGTCGGTCGCCAGAAGGACCGGGCCGCTGTTGGGCAGCGCGACCATGCCGGTGGTGTGGACCGTGTCCGGCAGCGCGCCGCAGGGGNNGCCGCGATCGCCCAGTAGGAGGACGGTCCCGCCGAGGCCGGCCACGTTGCCGCGGAGTCGAGGCTGTAGTGGATCGGCGAGTTGAGGGCGAGCGTCCCGGTGGCGGCTACCAGCTGCTCGGGTATGCTGCCGGTGTCGATGTCGCTGGACGCGGCGGGGATGGTGGAGACCAGCCCCCAGCTGGCGCCGGCGTCATCGCTGCGGTATACGCGCGAGGCCGCGTCGACCGAGAAGAACAGCCCGGCCGTGACCTTGCTCTCGCAGACCGCCACGAACGAGGAGCCGGGCACCGTCAGCGACGGCGTCCACGACGAACCGCCGTCCTGGCTCGAGAACAGCGAGCTCGAGCCCGCGACGATCGCGCAGAGGCGGGCGGGGTCGCCCGACTTAACCTGGATCGCCACGATGGCTCCGCTCGCGCCGGGGATGCACTTCTCCACCCAGATCGGGGCGTCGGCGGAGGAGCGGCGGCCGGCCGCGGATGCGGCGCCCGGCACCAGCGCGGTCAGCAGCAGCAGCGTGGTCGCCGCGGCCACACCCGCCTTCACGATGAGGCCTGTGCCCCTGTTCACTGCTGACCTTCCTTTTCGCCGTGCTCAGAGTACGTTCTGGTAACGGGATTCGCGCCCGTCGCGTCGGCGAGCTTCTTCGTCGCGGCCGCCTCGGGCTCCTGCAGGAGCGCTGATTCGTTAGCTCAGTGGGTCTTGCGCGCCCGGACGACCGCCGAATCGTGCGCCTTGAGCTCCAGGGCGTCGTCCAGCGGGTCCAGCCTGACGCCTTCCTCCCTGCGGGCGAGCGCCTTCTCGATCAGGAAGTCGGCGACGCCGGGGTTCTTGGGGAGCAGCGAGCCGTGCAGGTACGTCCCGATCGCCCCGCGATAGATGGCTCCCTCGGTCCCGTCCTCGGAGTTGTTGCCGAAGCCGACCGAGACCATGGCCAGCGGCGTGCATCCATCGCCCAGGTAGGTCTTGCCCGAGTGGTTCTCGAAGCCCACGATGGTGCCGGACGGCCCTCCCAGGGCGGAGGTCGCCACCACGTTGCCGATGCACCGCTTATTTCCCGCGACCGTGTAGGCATCGAACACCTCGATGCCGGTAAGCTCCTCGCCCTCGAAGGGACGGTAGTATTTCCCGAAGAGCTGGTAGCCGCCGCAGACCACCAGCGCCGCGGCGCCGCGGTCTATCTCGCGCTTGAGCGCCGGGCCCTTCACCTCCAGCAGGTCGCGGCACACGATCTTCTGCTCGCGGTCCTGGCCGCCGCCCATGAAGAAGATGTCGATGAGGCCCTCGGGAAGGCGGGCGCCCAGCGCGAGCTCGTCCACCTGCACCGGTATGCCGCGCCACTTGCACCGCTGGACCAGGGTCATGATGTTGCCGCGGTCTCCGTATATGTTCATCAGGTCCGGGTAGAGCCACCCGATGCGCACCGTCAATTGTCCTCCCAGTAAGGCGTGACCAGGCCGCGCTCGACCATGGTCTTTCGCAGGTCCAGCATCGCGGTGTAGGTCGGCACGACGTATAGAGTCCCGGCCCGGCCCGCCGCGATGAGCCCGGCGTCCAGGGCCTTGGCGAGGTCGGGCTCGGTGGCAAGCGACATCTCGCCCACGCCCGCGTATTTGATCCGCAGCGCCATGTCGAAGGCGCGAACGCCCGAGCAGACCACGTCCGCGAGCCTTCCCCGGAACATCTCGAAGTCGACGTCCCATATCCATGAGACGTCGCGGCCGTCGGCGATGTTGTCGTTGAGCGCCAGCATCACGGTCTTCTTGCCCGGGGCGAACGTGAGGGTGCGGATCACCTCGTTGAAACCGGCGGGGTTTTTGGCGAGGATCATCATGATGTCGCGGTTGCCGGCCTGCACGCGCTCCACGCGGCCGAAGGCGGCGGTGAAATCCTCGACCGCGCCCAGCACCTCGTCCGGCTCGACCCCCAGGGCGAGCGAGGCGGTCATGGCGGCCAGGATGTTATAGACGTTGTAGAGGCCAGGCACCGGGATGGTGAGATCGCATGTCCCGCCTGGGAACCGCAGCGTGCAGCGCGTCCCCTCCATGCCCAGCATCTCGATGTGGGTCGCGGCAACGTCGGTCTCGGGGCGCGACGCGCCGCAGTCCGGGCAGCGGTACCTGCCGAGGTGCCCGAACAGGTAATAGTCGTAATCGAGCCTGCCGCCGCAGGCCGCGCAATGCTTGCTGTCGGCCGCGTGCTGCATGGTGTCCGAGGCGTACTTCTGGTCGTCGATGCCGTAGTACAGGACCTTCTGCTCCAGGCCGCTGCCGATGGAGGCGACCAGCGGGTCGTCCGCGTTGAGCGCGACGGTGCGGGAGGGGTCGAGCGTGACGATCGCCTTCTTCATTTTTGCAGCAAGCGTGTCCAGCTCGCCGTAGCGGTCGAGCTGGTCGCGGAACAGGTTGTTGACCAGCACCAGCCTGGGAGCGGTCTCGGCGATGGCGTCCGGCAGGGCGGCCTCGTCCACCTCGAACAGCCCCAGGCGCCCCGCCAGCGTCCCGCCGCTGTCGGCTTCCCTGATCAGGGCCGACGCGATGCCGGCCATCAGGTTGGCGCCCGTGCGGTTGTGGACGGGGGTCATGCCCGCGCGGTCGAGGATCGAGGCGAGCAGCGCGGAGGTGGTGGTCTTGCCGTTGGTGCCGGTGATCAGCACGCACCCCAGCGGAAGCTCCTTCACCATGTCGCTGACGAACGCCGGGTCGAGGCGCCTCGCGACCCGTCCGGGGAGCGTGGAGCCGCCGCCGAACTTGAACGCGCGGCTGGCCGTCCCGATTGTTTTTCCCAGCAGAAGGGCTGTCCTGGTAGCAAAACGCATACCAGAGAGTGTACCTCAAAAGTCACGGAGCGGTCTTACGTGGGGCGCGCGCGCCGCTGTGGGGCAACGGCGAGAAATGTCTTGAATTACCCGACACTTTGCTGACGCCGGCTTGCATTCCTCTTGTGGTGTATCGGAACGCGCGTGGGTCAGAAACCCATCATCTCTCTCACTATGGATGCGTCCGCCTTGGTACGCAGCATCCCCAGCAACTCAAAGGCCACCTCCGCAGCGGTGGAGGGTCCGGCTGACGTGATCACGTTGCCGGCGACGACGACTGAGTCTCTGACCCCGATGGCCCCGAGCTCCTTGAGCTGCTCGAACCTGGTTCCTCCCATCAACTGGTATGTCGTAGCACGACGACCTTGGAGCACTCCGCTCTTCGCGAGCGGCAGCGCGCCGACGCACACCGAAGCTATCGGCTTTCCTCTTGAGTCGAAGTCCCGCACCAGCGCCAGGAGCTTCTCGTCGAACGCGTCCACGTAGTAGCGGTAGTCCTCGAAGCCGCCCGGGAGGGCGAGGGCGGCGTAGTCATCGACCGCCACATCATCGATCAATACCGACACCGTAACAGGGACACTGAAGCAGCATTCTACGGTCCGCGTGAACCCGCAGGTCACGATCTCGATATCGCCGTCATTGTCGTGCCTGTCCCAGCCAAAGACATCGATGAAAGCGCTGAGCTCGAGCAGCTCAGTGCCTTTGCATACTAAGAGGAGTAGCTTCATAACCTCACCTTCGATCTGAGTCGGAGACCGTGGGGATACCCGGCTGTCCGCGAGAGGCTTCCGGTGACATTGAACCGGCAAATACAAACGGTCGGTGACCTAGCCCGCCCGATCCACTGCCCGGCGCGACATATTCGTCTGGATCATATTACTGGAAATAGTGGGGCGTTGTTGCGCCGCGAGCGTGTTATAGTGTTCGGACCGAAACCGGGGAAGGAGCCCAATGGCGGGGCGGCAACGCGACGATCTTCCTGGATGCGAGGCGGGAGAATGCCTCAGCGCCGAGGAGATCCACGAGCGGTTCGAGTATGTCAAAGCGATCAAGGGCAAGAGCGGTGGCACTCCATTTCTTGTCGTCGAAGCCAGCGGTGGGTTCTACGCGTTCATCCAGAGGAACGGCAAGTACTACGCGACCGGCTGCTATCCATCCCTGGAAGACCTCCAGGGTTATGTCTTCTGAGCGGGCCTCACGCATGGGCCGGGTGTGAGCGATGGAGCCCGAGCCCGCGCGCGAGAGGAAGTGCCCCGTCTGCGGGGCGGTGCTGGAGGACGTGGCCGAGGACGCGAGCGGCGAGTCCCGCTGCCGTCACTGCGGCTGCACCGGAAGGTATGAAGGGGTGGACCTCAAGGCCCTGTTCATCCCGGGGTTCCACCGGCGCCTGATGGAGCTCGATGCCCTGAACAAGGAGCTCGTGAGCGAGATCGAGATGGAAGGCATGAAGGGGCCCGCCCGCGACATGCGATACCTCCAGAAGAAACACCTCGAGCGGCAGGACGTCCTGGCCGAGTACTCGTTCCTATCCCACTTCACCGACTTCATCGCCAAATGGTAGGTGGGGACAGGTACCGTGACGGAAGTTGCTCACCGACAGGTGAGTAACGGGAGGAACCGGTATTGTCAGTGACCCGTGATTCACGGCCACACTACTGATCTATGCCACCACTGCACGACGCCAAAAGTAGAAAAAAGGTGGAAAGCACCTGG
>PMJJ01000046.1 GCA_003157385.1 Actinomycetota bacterium
CGACCAGGAAGCGATAGCGACCGGGGGCACGCTGGGCGCGGTCATCTGGCTGGCGCCTGTGGTGAAGGCCATCGCGCTGGCGTGGGTCTCCTGCATCATCTTCGGGTTTTTCTCCGGCGACCTGGTGCTGCTGTTCGCCCTTCTCTTGCTGGCCGGGGGCGCCGACCTGTTCGTGGCTCTGCTGTCCGCCAACCCGCTGGCGGTGCAGGAGGCGTGGGGCGAGGCTGCTTCGCTGCTGGCGTGGGCGGTGCCGTTCGCACTGGTGCTCGCGGCGGTCGCCCTGAGGTCGGGCGAGGTGTCGGTGGCGGGGCTGATCAGGTGGCAGGCGGCAAACGGCGTGCTGCTGGCCTCGTCGAGCGGCGGGGCGATGGCACAGGCGGGAGGGGCGCTGACGCTGGTCGCCGCGCTCTCGGCGGCGGTGGCTCTCGCCAGGCTGCGCCCGCTGGGCAGGAGCTACACGTCTGGTGCGCCGGGCGGGATGCTGGACGACGTCTCCGGACCGCCGCTGGCGATGTTCGCCGGCTCCGAGGCGGCCGCGCTGTTCGTGGTGCCGCTGGTGATCGTCACGCTCTTCTTCGCTGGCCCGTCGGCCAGCTGGTACCAGGTGCTCTTCTGGGCGCTCAAAGTGCTGGGCGTCATCATACTGCTACTCCTGGTAGACCTGCTCTCGGCCAGGTGCGACTCGAGGACCGTTGTCAGGTGGGGCGTCGGCGCCGCCGGCCTCATCGCCCTGCTGGGCCTGGTCCTCACCTGGATCGGGGTGTCGGGATGAATCTGTCAGGTCTGCTCTCCAGGCGGGTCGGGGTGTTCCACGTGCGGCTGGGGTCCTGCGGCGGCTGCGGCGACCTCCTCGACGTCGTCCTGCGCGATCGCTTCGAGGGACGCGGCCCGCTCGTCGAGTGCGACTCGCCGAGACACGTGCGGCTGCTGGTGGTCACCGGGCTGTGGGGTCCGGGCGTCACCGGGCCGGCGCTCGATGTGATCGAGCAGGCGCCGGTGGGCCGGAAGATAATCCTCATCGGAGACTGCGCGCTCGGACGTGGCCCCTTGCTGGAGTCGCTGAGGGCCGGAGCCCTGCCGGAGGGGCTTAAACCCGACCTGGAAGTGCCCGGCTGCCCCGTGTCCATCAAGACGATCTGCGAGAGGATCTCCGATGTCGCACGCTGAGGTCTCGACGCTCATCGCCATAACCGTGATACTGCCTTTTGCCGGCGCGCTCCTCATCGCCGTCCTCGGCGGCGCGGCGCGTTCGCGCAAGGTGGCAGGCGGCCTGTACGCGATCCTTGCCGCCGCGTTCAACCTGGCGCTGCTGAGCGGCTACCTGGACCACCCGGCCAGCGCCTCCTGGGGATCGATCAAGCTGTCGGCGTTGAGCTGTCCGGCTTTCCTGCTCCTCAACCTGCTCACGGTGGCCGCCGTGCTCTACGCCGGCTTCCGGTCTTCGAAGGTCGAACGTCCCGGGCTATTGCTCGCCGCCCTGCCGGCGGCCTGCGGGCTGGGGGCGCTGACGGTGATCGTCACGACGCTGCTGCCGTTCATCCTGTTGTGGCTGGGGGTCACGGCGGTGGCGCTGCTGGGGCTGCTCGCCCACGGAGGTGCGGGCCTGAGGGGACGGCTGCGAGCCTTCAGCCCGTGGCTGGTCTCGGACCTGCTGCTGGTGCTGGGCGTGATACTGTGCGCGGCCTGGCTCAAGGAGACCTCGGTGCTGATCAAGCCGCCCGCGCTGGGCAACGAGACACAGACCGTGGTGGTCGTCGCGCTGTTCCTGGCGAGCGCCTTCATCAGGCTGGGCGTCTTTCCGCTGCACGTCTGGATAAGAGACCTCACGGCCAGGACCGACCCGTCCTGGAGCTCGTTCTTCCTGGGCTCGGCGAACTTCATCCTGACCGGGTTCAGGCTGGTCATCGCCATGACGCTGCTGGGGCGGCTGGTGGCTTCGGACTGGGGGATGGGACTCGCCATCGTCGCCCTGTTCTCGATCGTGCTGGGGCCGGTGCTGGCTCTGCGGAGCACCTCGGCGGCGGCCTGCGCCTCCGACTTCTACTGCATGCAGTCCGGCTTCCTGCTGCTGGCGCTCGCGCTCTTCTCCAGGCCGGGCCTGGAGGCCGGGCTCTTTATCATGCTGACCGCGCCGCTGGCGCTGACCGGTTTCCTGATGGCGACCGGAACGTCCGGCGACCTGCGCGGGACGGGCGCGCTGGGCCAGCAGCGCCTGTCGGTGAGGCTCGCCCCGGCGGCGTTCGCGGTGACTCTGCTCTCGGGGCTTGCCCTGGCCGGCGCGCCACCGCTCGACGGCTTCATAGGCAAGGGGTTCACGGCCCTTGCCGGCATGGACAGGTCGGGCACCCAGAGGTTCTATATCCTTGTGGCGGCGGCGTGCCTGGTCGCGATCGCTGTCGCGCTGGTCGCGGCGGGGCGGCTGCTCGCCGGCAGCCACACGGCGAAGCCTTCACCGGGCGGGGCGCGCAGGCCTGCGCTGCTGGAGGGGCTGACCCCCCTCGGGGTATGCGTGGCTTCGCTGATGCTGGGTGTGTTCCCCGGGCTGCTCATAAGGAACTTCATCACCTCCAGTGCGAGGTCGCTGTTCGCGCCCGGCTTCACCGGGCCCGCAATAGCCTTCAAGGGGGCGGGCGCGGCGGTCGCCGGAGCGACTGCTTCGTATGGCGCGTGGGGAGCGGTGGCGGCGGCGGCGCTGCTGTCCGTCGCGGGCATCGCCGCGGCGTGCTACTTCATCAGCCGCGCGCGGCACCCGTCCGCCGGGGCCGGAATCAGGCGGGCTCCATTTGTCGGCGGGGCGCAGGGCGTACACACGATATCGTGGCCGGCGCTGGTGACCTGGAAAGCCGCCTCAGGCGGCGGGCGAAGGAGGCGGCGTTGAAGGGAAAGCTTCCCCTGGGCCCGCTACGGGCGTCGACGCGGCAGCCCCTGCTGCTGGAATGTGATGTCGAGGACATGGCGATCACATCCGCGCGCCTCACCGCGGTCGCGGAGCCGCTGAGTTACGCGCCCGGCTTTGAGGGGGCGAGCCCCGCCGACGGGGCGGACTTCGCCTCGCGTCTGTGCGCCCGCTCTTCGGTCCACCTTGCCTCGGCGTTCAGCATGGCGGTGGAGGACGCGCTGGGCATCGAGGTCCCGGACGACCACGCCGCCTTGAGGGTCGCGCTCTGCGAGTGGGCCCGGATCGCGTCGCACCTGGAGGTCGTCTCCGACGTGGCGCGGGCTCTCGAGGACGACCTGGTCTACGGGCGACCCCGGCGCTACATCCACAGGATAAGGTCGGCGTTCGAGGGCGCCTGCGGAAACGCCTTCGCTTTCGGGGCCGTGGTGCCGGGCGGGGTAGCGCTCGCTGCGGAGTCCGGCGCGGCCGACCTGCTCGACGCGCTGGGCGGCTACGGGCAGACTCTCGAGAGGGACGCCACGTTCTGGGCGCGGAAGCTGTCGCTCTCGAGGGCCAGGCTCAAAAGGGGCCGGCTCGACGCTTCCTGGCTGGCGGGCGAGGCCTCGGCCGCCGCGCTGCGGGCATCCGGTTCTCGGATGGACCTCAGGGCCGGCGAAGGCTCGGGTCCCTATGCCGGCCTGGGATACAAGCCGGTCACCAGAGAAGGAGGGACCGCGCTCGACCGAGCCCTGGTGCTGCTCGGCGAGATCGGGGCGTCCGCACGGCTCATCAGGAAGGTGAGGGAGGCGGCGTCCGGCTGCGCCGGCAGGCCGGCGGAGGCGTCTCCGCGAAAGGGCACGGGCGCCGCTGCCGTCGAGTCGCCGCACGGAGCGGTCGACTGCCGGGTGTTCCTCGCCTCTGATGGGAAGATAATAAGAGCGAGGTTGACCAGCGACGCCGACCTGCTGGCGGATGTCGCGGGGCGCGCTTTCGAGGGAGCGTTCTTCGAGGACGCCGTGCCGGTCATGGTCTCACTTAACCTGTGCCCTTGCTGCATGGCCCTCGGCGGCCGCGACCGCGGCGCCGGCGGCGACGAGTGACGGAGGAGAGGACGATGGAGCTCGAGCGACTCATCAGCCTGGCGAGGGGTGCGGGCGAGGTCGACCTGCTGTTGACCAACTGCCTGCTGGTGAACGTGCTGTCCGGCAGGGTGCACCCGGCTTCGATCGCCATCGCGGACGGGGTGGTGGTGGGGCTCGACCGCGGTTACACGGCGCGGCGGACCATCGACCTCGGCGGCGCTTACGTCGCTCCAGGTCTCATGGACGCGCACGTCCACCTGGAGAGCTCGATGCTGACGGTGCCGGAGTTCGCGCGCGCGGTGGTGCCGCACGGCACGACCACGGTGGTGACCGACTGCCACGAGATCGCCAACGTGATGGGCGCGAGCGGCATAGAGTACATGATCGAGTCCGCTCGCACCGCTCCCATCGACGTATACGTGATGCTGCCCTCCTGCGTGCCGGCTACGCCCCTGGAGACCTCCGGCGCGGTGCTGGACGCCGCCTCACTCGCGGAGCTCAAGTCGCTGCCGGGCGTTATCGGCCTGGGAGAGTTCATGAACTTTCCCGGGACCATAGCCGGGGATGCGGGCGTGCTGGCCAAGCTCGCTCTCTTCCGGGGCATGCCGATCGACGGGCACGCGCCTGGCCTTTCGGGAAAAGACCTCGCCGCCTACGTCGCCGCCGGTCCGGACTCGGACCACGAGTGCGTCACAGCGATTGAGGCCGAGGAGAAGCTGCAGAAAGGCATGTACCTGTTCCTGCGCCAGGGCACCAGCGCCAGGAACCTGCTCGACCTGCTGCCCGCGGTGAACGCGTCCAACAGCAGCCGCTGCTGCCTCTGCGTCGACGACATGCACCCCGACGAGCTCATCGAGACCGGGCACATCGACGAGCTGGTGAGGATGGCGGTGGGCGCGGGCGTCTCGCCTGTAACCGCGATCCAGATGGCCACGATCAACAGCGCCAGGCGCTTCGGGCTTGCCGGGCACGGAGCGGTGGCGCCGGGATACGCGGCCGACCTGGTGGTATTCGACGACCTCGAGTCGCTGCAGGTGACGTCGGTCTTCAAGGGTGGGGAGCAGGTGGCCGCGCGCGGCGAGCTGATCGCGGAGGCCGGAGTCGCACCCGCCTCCGGCTCGACCTTCCACGTCGCGGACTTCGGGCCTGCCCGCCTGCGGCTTGAAGGAAAGGGACGCGCCAGGGTGATCGGGGTCGTGCCGGGGCAGCTGGTGACCGAGTCCCTGACCGCGGAGGTCGGCTTCGATGGCGGGGCTGCGCGCACCGACCCGGACAGGGACATAATCAAGATAGCCGTGGTCGAGCGACATAAGGGGACCGGGAACGTCGGCGTGTCCATGGTGCGCGGCTTCGGGCTGAGCTCGGGGGCGCTCGCCTCCAGCGTCGCCCATGACTCTCACAACATCGTCGTTGTCGGCTGCAGCGACGAGGAGATGGCCGTCGCGGTCGAGAGCGTCATCGAGATGGGCGGCGGCCAGGTGGTCGCCGATGGGAAGAAGGTCGTCGCCTCGCTGGCGCTGCCGATCGGCGGGCTGATGTCACCCCTGCCGGCGGGGGAGGTCGCGTCCAGGCTGGAGGAGCTCAACAGGAGCGCCGCCGCGCTCGGCTGCGCGCTGACCGACCCGTTCATGACCATGAGCTTCCTGGCGCTGCCGGTCATCCCCTCGCTGAAGCTGACCGACAAAGGCCTGGTGGACGTCGAGGCCTTCGCCTTCGTCTCCCCCTTCGAATAGGGGGCAGTGCGTACCAGGAACCTTTCGGCCATTATTTTCCCGTGGTACATTCGACGTGGCTGCGCACGAGCTGACGGGGGACAAAACCGGGTGAAAAGTACCTGGTACGTTTTGTCCCTCAGTCGGGGGGGAAGGCGAGCAGGTCGTCGCGGCCCATATCCGCGAGCACCAGCCTGTAGTTCTTGTAGAACGGCTTGAGCATCGGCAGCAGGCGCATGGCCTTGGGAATGGGCCCCTTGGTTTTTATCTGCCCGCGCGTGATAGCCGCCATCAGGTTGAGCTTCTGCATCCAGAACAGGTGCGCGGTAAAGGCTTCCATGATCATGAGGATCGTCGGGTCGATGTCGGTATCCCCCGTTATGATACTCAACGGGTCGCCCGTGCAGTCCACCGTGACCTTGGGGATGACATCAGGCCCCCATCGTTCCTCGTCGGAGAAACTGAACTGCAGGGTCATGTTGGTGGCCCGGAGCTTGTTGGCGAGGTTTTCGTCCGCGAAAGTGAGCCCGGTGACTTTCTCGGCGATCTCGTACATCTCATCGGGGGTAACGTCTGGACGGTCGGCCTTGTTCCACTTCGCCATGGCACGGCTCCTTTCCGACACGTGAGGTACGCTGCGTAATTCTAGCATAATTGGCATTGGGCAAGACCTTGCGCTATCGTGATGTATTGCCGGAAGGAAGCCCGCTCAGACTTCGCCAATACCCTTGTAGCCGCGCGGACAAGCGACCCGTTCCTTGATGCCATGAAACTGTTCAAGAGACGCAAAGAAGACGGCGAGTCCCTCTTCGAGGAAGAGGAGCAGCCCGAGCACGCCGGAGCCGAAGCTGCTTCGGGGTCACAGGGCGTGGACACGTCCACGTCCGCAGAGAAGCGCGTGGACGCAGAAGAAGTCGAGAAACCGCCCGACGAGGCGGCTGGCGGGGACGCGGAGCCCGATGCCGTGCCGGGCGAGCGGGCGGGCGAGCGCACGGGCGATGAAGGGTTCTTCGACCTGGAGGCCGACGAGGTCGCGGCCTACCAGCCGGCGGGCGTGATCATCGCGGCGAAGAAGCCGCTCAACCTGGTGCCCGCGCTCAAGCTGATCCTCCTCCTGGCGGTGATCGGCGGCTTGATCACCGGAGTCATCTTCATCTGGCCCTCCTCGACCGCGCGCGTCCCCAGCCTGGTGGGCCAGTCGCTGACCGACGCCATGAGCAAAGCCCGAGCGGAGGGCTTCGACCCCGCGGTGCGCGCCTGGAAGTTCTCCGAGTCCCACGCCGACGGCGTCATCCTGGTGCAGGATCCCAAGGCGATGGACGTGGTCGACAAAGGCGCGGGCATAAAGCTCACCGTCTCCAAGGGCCCGCTTCCCGACGAGGGCGCCGAGCCCGGGAGCACCGCCGCCGCGCCGGCTCCCGCCCCCCAGCAGACCCCGTTCGAGGGCAAGTGCATCTGTATAGACGCCGGAAACCAGATGAACCCCGAGGAGACCGAGTGGTCCGACCCCGGCCAGTCGACCAAGGTGCCACCCGAGTTGCTCGAGCGCGGCACCATCACCGGCAACCCCGAGTACCTGGTCAACATGGACATCGCCGAGAAGCTCAAGAACCTGCTGGAGAAGGACGGCATCAAGGTCGTGATGACGCGGGAGTCCAACGACGTGCAGCTGTCGAACATCGCGCGCGACGAGATCGCCTACAACGCCGGCGCCGCGCTGCTGGTGAGCATCCACTGCCCGACGTCCGGCGACCCGATGCAGATGGGGAGCCGCACGCTGTATCCGGACCGTAACCAGTTCACCGACCCGATATACGAGAGCAGCAAGGCCGCTGCGCTGTTCATCCAGTCGGAGGTGCTCAAGTCGTGCGGGACGGAGGACCTGGGCACGATCGGCGTGCCGGACAAGCCCATCTTCAACTGGTCGAAGGTCCCGGTGGTGGAATCGGAGCCGGCTTTCCTCTCCAGCCCGCGCGACGACTCGCTGCTCGCCCAGGACGACTTCAGGTGGAAGGTCGCCTGGGGCCTGCGCAACGGCATCATCAAGTGCATGGAGAACCCCTGAGCTAAACGCAAGTCTTGGGGTCAGACCCCTTTTCTTGCGTATTGTGCAACGCCGGCGGGACGCCGGCGCACCGAGATGACTTACCAGCCTGGCGAGGGGTATCTTCTCCCG
>PMJJ01000042.1 GCA_003157385.1 Actinomycetota bacterium
ACGATATCGCGCTGGCCCATGTGCCAGATTCCCTCCGCCCCATTGATGAGGTGGTGAGCCTGGCGCTCGAGGATCGACTCGAAGTCTTCCTGCATCTTGCGCCCCGCGACGTGAACCACGATGCCGAGCGGGAGAGCCGTGCCAGCCTCGACGTCATCGATCTCGGGCCCGATAACCGTGATTTTGCCGTCCTCGACCTCGTCCATCTCTTTCATCTCTACAAACTCGAACGCCGGGGTGATGTTGCCTCCGAACTGGACGTACATGTCCTCTTTGCGGATACGCTCGCCCTCGAAGGCGGGCCCGTAAGCCATCGGGATCGGGACCTTGGTGATCTGAATCTTCAGGCCGCGGACCTCGACCGCCTTTTGCACAATCTGGTCGTGCGGGATGTTGGAGACGACGTGTTCGTACGTGCAGATGCCCGTCGGGAGGATCTCGGGGATTGGAGTGTCGGCGATCGTCGGGAAGCCGTAGTTAATAGCGCCCGCGGCGTTTGCGTACCACTCGTCCGTGACCTCACCCAAAGCGAGCACGAATGCGAATATCCGGTTCTTGTTGTACAGGAGCACCTTGCGGAAGTCGCCGGGCTTCGCGCCACCAAAACTCATCGCGGCGCGTGCCGCGAACCCGAGCGAGTAGACGGCGGAGCCGATCTCGTGACCGTAAGGTACGATGCGGGTCTCCCAGCCGAGCTGGACCCCGATGCTTTCGAGCTGCTCTGCAACGGTCGTACCGTTGAAGTTGCCGCTCGTCCATACGTACAGGTTCTTCTCCTGGAGCTCCTTGACTATCTGCTCCGCGATCTCCGGGGTGGGCGCGCTTCCGGCGAGCGCGCAGAAACCAGGGGCCGAGCCGTCCACGAATTCGACGCCGCGCTCGCGCATGATGACGTCGTCAGCGGCTCCGAGCCATATGCCATCGACCGGGTTGGGACCGTCGATGTACTTGATGGCCTCTTCGATCTCTTCCATGAAGAGCGTGGCCATGCCCGCGTCCAACGTCGGCCCCAGGTACGGGGTCCAGAGGTCCTCCGCCGGAACCGGCGGCAGGAGCTCTTCAGCGACCTTCATGACCGGCGCGCAATCGCCGAGCTTCTCGACCTTCATGCCCGTCATTGCGTA
The DNA here is from genome assembly GCA_003157385.1 of Actinomycetota bacterium. Taxonomy (GTDB): domain Bacteria; phylum Actinomycetota; class Geothermincolia; order Fen-727; family Anoxymicrobiaceae; genus FEN-680. Next base: position 1,125 of record PMJJ01000042.1, read on the forward strand.
GATTATTGGCAGGTAATATGCGGTGTTGGGAAAGCCTATCTCCTGGCCTTCCCCGTGTTTTTGCATTGCTTCATCAAGCCTCGCCGCCACCCTGTCATGGATGGCGTGTGCGCCTCTGATTGCGGCACTCGCGATTATCTTCGACATCCAAACTCCTCCTTGTATCGGTCAGTCAGTGCCAACCACCCGAAGCGACTCTATATCTCCAGCTCACGTCTCATTGCCATGTCATAGAGAACGCGCTCACGCTTGGCCGAAATCCCTAGCGCCTCGCGCTTCGTGTCTATGAGGCTGAGGATCTTTCCAACCATCTTCTCGGGATCCTCCTCCCAGTGCCAGGCGTTGCCGTACAGATCGAAGATCCCCTCGGAGAGGTAGTCGCTGAGCTTCTGGCTACCCGTGGTCGGCCAGTTCGCGCCGAACACGACGGCGGCACCGGAGGCTACGAAGTACTGGCCGATCGCGATGGCTTTCTCGCTCATCCACTCGGGAGCGCAACCCACAGCCGGCAGATCGGATATGTCGTCTCCCAGGCCACCCTCCTTGGCCATCGCGGTGAGGGCGACAAGGATGCGGCTGTTGTCTACGCAGGAACCCGCGTGGAGGACCGGCGGGATGCCGACCGCTTCGCAGATCTCGCGGAGGCCCTGGGGCATTACGCCTTCTTTGTAAGCAATCTCGGGAGTCATGAGCCCGGTCTTTGCCACTTCCTGGGCGGCACAACCGGTCATGACGACGAGGCAGCCGTTGGCCACGAGCTCCTGCACCACGCGTACGTGGTTGCCTCCGCCCCTGACCCTCGGGTTGGAGCAGCCGACCACGCCGACCACGCCTCGGATGCGTCCGTCTATGACGCCGTCGTTGAGGGGTCGGTACGAAGCGCGGAACTTGCCGCCGAGCATGTAGTTGATGTACTCGTGGTCGTATCCGGCGGTGAACTCACTGGTCACCTTGGGTATGTCGACCTTGCCCCTGTTGGGGAAGTTGTCGATCGCCATTTCCACGATCTTCTTTGCCGTGGAAAGACCGGTCTCCTCGTGGAACTCAACGTGCTCGGCCAGGGGCATCTTGCCCTTGGAGCTGGTGGTGATGATCTTGGTGTGAAAGCAGGTGGCAAGCTCGCCGATGGCCTGGTAGACGCACTGCACGTCCACCACCATGGCGTCGATCGCACCCGTCAGTATTGCTACTTCCTGCTGCAGCACGTTGCCCGCGATGGGGATTCCGTGCCGCGAGAGGATCTCGTTCGCCGTGCAGCAGATGCCCGCTATGTTGATCCCCTTGGCGCCCTTGGCCTCAGCCTTCTTTATCATTTCCTCGCTCTGGGCGGCCAGGAGTATCATCTCCGAAAGGAGAGGCTCGTGGCCGTGGACGATGATGTTGACCTGGTCTTCCTCCAGGACCCCCAGGTTTATCTTCGCCTTGAGCGGGGTGGGGGTGCCGAACATTATGTCCTGCAGCTCGGTCCCTATCATGGAGCCGCCCCAGCCGTCGGCCAGCGCGCAGCGCGAGCCTTGCAGGAGCAGGTTCTCCATGTCCTGGTCGACGCCGATGGAAGTGCGGTGCATCGCTTCGACGCACTCCCTGTCGATGCCGCGGGGGAATATGCCCAGCTTGCGCCAGATCTCCTGGCGCTTCTCGGGTGCCCTGTGGCCAAACTCGAGCTCGCCTTCCTGCTGGCCGAACATGGACATGCACTTCTCGCCCACGTCGAGGGCTATCTCCTCGACCGGCCGATCGCCTACCTCGATACCAAGGTCAGCGGCGACCTCGAGAAGCTTTATCCGGTCCTTGATCTGGTAGCCCTCCGCCTCGCCCTTGGCGGCGAGGATCATAGTGTGGGCAACGGCACGTCCGTGGTCGGAGTGTGCCGCCGAGCCACCGACGATCATGCGCACGAAGTTGCGGGCCGCGACGACCTCAGGGGTCGCTCCGCATATGCCGCGCTTCTCCGGATCGCCCTCTTTCTTGGGGGGAGTCAGCCTGCAGGGGCCCATCGCGCAGTTCTTGCAGCAGATGCCGCTCGCGCCGATGGTGCATTCCTTGAGGCTGTCCGCCCTGCTGAACGCGGTCGAGTGCTCGCCTGCGTCCTTCTTGAGCACCTCAATGGTTGCTTCGCATATGCTCTTCTCTTCAAAATCTGCCAACTGTCCTCAACTCCTCGTTCTTCTTGAGCTCGAGGGCCTCGGTGGCCCTAACCCTTCAAGCTGTCTATGACCTTCCGAACCGTCTTTATCGCCTCGGGGTGCCTCATGATGATCACGTCCGCGCCGGCGATCAGCAGGCTGGTCGCGGTCAGGATCTCCCAGAGCACTCCCCTCTTCATCTCGTCGCCCCACTGCGGCTCGTCCGCCGCGGGAGCCTTTGCTTCCTTCGCCTTCCAGGCCTCGGTCCCGACGTCCGCCAGCAGTGGCATCTGTGTCATGCTGTCGTCCTGCCTCAGGGCCGCTATCTTGAACCGCTCCATGATGGAGTAGGTGTACTCGAGTCCGTATCCGAGCGCGCCCGTGGTCGGGTCCACGATGATCTTGCCCACGTCGACACCGAGGTTCGACAGCAGGATGTTGAGCTGCTTGGCCAGGTTGACATCGATCGGCGACTTGGCGGCAACGGTCTGGTTGTATCCCAGCGCCGCGGCGCCTATCGTCTTGTAGTTGTCCTCCTTGGCGGGGCCCATCACGACGTTCTTGCCCTCGCAGGCGGTCGCGACGGCCTTGAGCACCTCTCCGTCCTTCTCCACGTCCTCGGAGCCGTACACGATGACCGGGATGGTCACGGCCTCGGCCACCGCCGCGGCGGTCTTGGCCGCTTCGACGCCCGGCTTGTCATCGCCCTTGGGGTCCGTGCTCTTAAGTCGCAGCAGGATGAGGTCGGCACCCCATTCGGCCTGCGCCTTCTTGGCCCACGCGACGGGGTCGCTCAGGACTTCCGATAGGGGGCCTGCCACGGCCTCGGCCCAGTCGGAGGGGCTGTCGTCGTAGATTTCGACGGCGATAAGGGGACGCTTCGGCATCTCGCCTTCCCACAGGTAGAAGGGCAGTACGTTCTCGCCGCCGACCTTTACGTCTCCGGTCCCCAGGACGACTTCCCGTATCCTCGAGTCGGTCGTCTCCTTCGGTACCTCAAACGCCATTTCGTTCCACTTCCTTTCTACAGTTCAACCGCAGTGGCCGCATTGATTTATATCAAAACGACCGGTTTCGTTCCATGCGCCCTCTTACTCCATCCCCGCCTGCATCTTGCACGCGGTCAGAGCGTTTTTCAGGAGCATCATGTTCGTTACTGCGCCGACCCCTCCAGGGACCGGCGTGATTGCCTTGGCCTTGTCCTTGACGTTGTCGAAATCCACGTCGCCGACGGTCTTGGTCTTGGGCTTTCCCTTGTCGTTGAGAACCGGGTTGCCCTCGTCGTCGAGCACCTTCACCCTGTTGATCCCTACGTCGATGACCACTGCGCCTTCCTTGACCAGGTCCGCGGTGACCAGGCCGGCCTTGCCCGCGGCGACGATCAGGATGTCCGCGCCGGTGGTATGCTTGGCCAGGTTGCCCGCCTGGGAGGTGAAGATGTGGGTCACGCTGATGGTGGCGTTCCGGTTGAGCGCCAGCATCGCGACCGGCTTGCCCACTATATTAGAGTGGCCGACCACCACTATCTCCGCTCCCTCGAACTCGACGCCCACGCGCTCGAGCAACTCGATGCAGGCGGACGGCGTGGCCGGCGCGAGCGTCGGCTCACCCAGCAGCAGTCGCCCCATGTTCGCGGGATGGAAGCAGTCGATGTCCTTGTCCTCGCGGATATTCCTGATGACGGCCGAGTCGCTGATGTGCTCCGGATAAGGGCGGAGGGGAAGGATCCCGCTGACGGCCTTGTCCTCGTTCAGCTCCTTGACTATCCTTATGACCTCTTCCTCGGTGGTCTCGGCCGGAACAGTCTTCTCGATGTAGTTGAAACCTACAGATGCGCAGTTCTTCTCGACCTGGCCCCGGTACATCTTGGACCCGAAGTCATCGCCCACCAGCAGGGTGGCGATGCCGGGCGCGAGGCCCTTGCTCTTCAGTTTCTCGGTCTCGGCGACGATCTCGGTCTTGATCTCGTCTGCTATGGCATTCCCGTCTATTATCTCCGCCATTGTCTGACCTCCCTAGCCAAGTTTCTGGTACGTTACCTTGACGACTTTGTCCTTCAGCGTGAGCGACCGTGCAAGTATATCCTGTATGCCGCTCCATTTCTCCATGTTGAACGCCTCATCTTTTATGCTGCCCAGGTTGATCTTCACGTTGAGCGCGGCGCACTGTGCACAGGCCTCGGCCAGCAGCACGGCGCAGCCCGCGTCGCTCACCGCGTTCACGTTACCGATGTCGGCGGCCAGCTCCGAGAGCCGGGCCACCTCCAGGCACTGCTCCGCTATGGCGTAGGGCACCATGGTGGCCTCTTTGCACGCCGCCTGCACCGCATCGTTGCGCGCCGACTTCTCGTCTTCGGTCTCGCGCGGCATCTTGAAGGCTCCTGCCAGGACGCCATAGACCTCGGTGTCTTTCTGCACCAGCTCCTGCAGCTTCGCCCGCACGCCCTCCGAGGCATCGGCGAGCTCGGCGATCTTGTCCTGGACGTCCGCGTACTTCTCCTTGCCGACCGTTAGGTTCGCGACCATGCTGACCAGCGCGGCCCCGATGGCCGCCGCCAGGGCGCTGGCAGACCCGCCCCCGGGCTCGGGCGAGCTCGACGCAAGCTTGTCCAGGAAATCGTCTATCCTGCCTTCGATGTACATCCGTCCGTTCACCCCCTGTGGCGCCCCTTGTCCGCTCTCCCCCGCCGGGGGTCGCGAGCCGGCGCTCTATCCCTTAGCGCCCTCGAGGACGCTGTCCATGATCCGGCTGACCGCGGCACGCGCCGCCGAGTCCTCCCCGAGCTCGATGAGGGGTCGCCCTTCCTCGTCGAAGGTCGCAACATCGGGGTCGTCGGGTATGACCCCCGCGAATTCTATATCCAAACCGGCGATCTCGTCCGCAAGCGTGGCGGCGAGCTCTCCACGGACCCTGGAGACCACCAGCTTGAAGGAGCCGACCCCGATCTCCATCTCCACGGCCAGGTCCCTGATGCGCATCGCCGTGGCGAGCCCCCTGACCGACGGGTCGCTCACGATGAACATCACGTCGATGCCCCTGGTCGTGCGCCGGCTAAGGTGCTCCATGCCGGCCTCGTTGTCGACCACCACCGTCTCGTAGCTCTTATTGAGCCTGTCCAGGAACACCCTCAGCATGTTGTTTATGGCGCAGTAGCAGCCGGGGCCTTCCGGCCTTCCCATGCTGATCAGGTCGAAGTCCGGCGTCTCCACCAGCGCCTGCTCTATCTGCATCTCCAGGATGTCCTGCTTGGCTATCCCCGCGGGGAGCGTGCCCTTCTGGGTCTGCACGCTCATGTCCTCGCGGACTCCGCCGATGGTCTTGGCGAGCTTTACACCCAGCGCCAGGTCGAGGTTGCTGTTCGAGTCGGCGTCCACCGCCAGCAGCGGCTTGCGGCCCGCCTCCACCAGGTACTTCACGACCAGCGACGACATCGTGGTCTTGCCGACCCCACCCTTTCCGGAGACCGCGAATACGGTCGTCAAGCGGTTTCACCGCCAGCCGCGCCGAGCTTCGCGCGCTCGCGCGCTTCCGCCAGCCTCTCCATCACGGTCGGAAACATCTGTATCTCCGTGTGCGGGAAGAAAAGGGCCGACACGTACTGGTCCATGAACTTGGGGCTCGTCGAGAGCTCCAGGTACGTCATCATGTTCGCGATGCGGTCCGCCTCTTCTATCAGGTTCTTGGAGAGCGCCATCAGGTAGCTCCCCAGCAGCGAGCCGTTTCCCACGAACTTTATCTTCTCGGTGCCCACGTCCGGCAGCAGCCCGATTATGATCGCCTTGTCTATCTCCAGGTAGCGGCCGAACGCACCCGCTATCAGGATCTCCTCGACCATGGTGATGTCCATGCCGACCTCTTCGAGGAGGATGTTGATCCCGGCGTATATCGCTGCTTTCGCACGCATCAGGTTGTCGATGTCCACGTCGGTGATCACGATGTCGCGGTTGGTGCCGCTCTCGTCGGCCCAGGCCAGCACGTACTCGCCGCCGACGTCGCCCTTGCGCACGCGCGCCGTGCCCAGATCGGTGTTGATCTTGCCGCGCTCGTCCATGATCCCGGTGAGGAACAGCTCGGCCAGGGTATCGATCAGGCCGGACCCGCATATGCCGACCGGCCTGCGGTTGCCCACCGTAATGATCATCGGCTCGTGCGTGACTTCGTTGATGCGGACCTGCTCGATCGCCCCCCGTGTGGCTCTCATGCCATGCTTTACCCCGGCGCCCTCGAAGGCGGGGCCCGCCGAGCAGGAGCAGGTCATGAGCCAGTCCTTGTTGCCGAGCGCGATCTCGCCGTTGGTCCCGATGTCGATGTAGAGAGTAATCTTCTCCGAGTTGAACATCCCCGAAGCGAGCACGCCCGCCACGATGTCACCGCCCACGTAGGACGCGACGCACGGCGTGCAGCGAAGGTAGACCCCTGAGGCTATCCTGATGCCGATGTTGGAGGCCTTGATCCAGGGGAAGAACTGGGCCACCGGAATGTAGGGGTCCACCCTGATGTATCGGGGGTCGAGCCCCAGCAGGAGGTGGACCATCGTGGTGTTGCCCGAGACCACCAGGTGCGTGATGCTGCAGAACTCGGTGCTGGTCTGCTCGACCACCTGCTGGATGAGGTTCCATATCGTTCCGACCGCGGCCGACTGCAGCTTGGCGAGGCCGGTGGAGCGGGTCGTGTAGATTATCCTGGTAATTATGTCCTCTCCGTACGATATCTGGCCGTTGTAATCCGAGGCCTCGGCCGTGACCGCGCCCGTCTGAAGGTCGATGAGCTGCACCGACACCGTGGTGGTGCCGAGGTCGACGGCCAGCGCCGCCTGCCTGGGAGAGGTGTCGCCCTTCTCGATGCGGACCGCGCGCAGCTCCTGCCCCCTGTCGAGCACCGTGACCGTCACGTCGAAGCTGGCGGCGCGGATAAGTCCGGGCAGCGCCTGCAGCATCGGGTAGTCGATGACCACGTCCTTCAGCCCCGCCAGCCTGGAGAGCTCCCTCTTGATGCGCTCGGCGTCGGAGAGGTTGTCCTCGAGCGTCGGCTTGTCGAGCACCAGGTGGAACTTCGTGGTGGGGGGGTTGAGTTCCCACTGCGGGAGCCTCTCGGCCCAGTCCTTGGCGGTGAGGGTGTAGCCCTGCAGCGGAATGGGGGGCCTGCGGGTCAGCGCGCTCTTGTCTCCCAGTTGGGTCTCGATGGGCACCCGGACGTCCACGTCGCTCTCGATGGTCGAGGAGCAGGCGAGCACGTAGCCCCGCTTGACCTCCTCCTGGGAAAGCTTCACGGCGAGCTTCTGGGTGACCTCACCCTTTTCGATGATGACCCGGCACTTGCCGCAGTAGCCCTCACCACCGCATGACGCGTTGATGTGGACGTCCGCCTGCATGGCCGCTCTGAGAAGGTTCTCTCCCTTGTCGACCTCGATGCAGCGGTTCTCCGGGTAGAAACAGACTCTGACTTTTTCCATTATGTTGCTCAGACCCGTTGGAGGCCGGCGCTTGGCCGGCCTCCCGGGATTCTCCTTAACCTAGAACAGGCCTACTATCCTGCCGCCCTCCACGAGGTCCACCTTGTTGCCGGCGGGCTCGGAAGGCAGGCCGGGCATGGTCCTCATCTCTCCGCAGAGCGGATAGAGGAAGCCCGCGCCGATGGTCGGCCTGATGTCCCTGACGGGCAGACGCCATCCGGTCGGGCGGCCCTTGAGGTTCGGGTCGTGCGACAGCGAGAGGTGCGTCTTGGCCATGCAGAGCGGGAGCTTGTCGTAGCCGGCCTCGGTGAAGCGCACGATCGCCGCTTCCGCGACTGGCGTGTAGTCGACTCCGTCCGCCCCGTATATCTTGGTAGCAATCGTCTCGATCTTCTCCTTGATGGAGGAGTCCAGGTCGTACGTGTACTTGAAATCCTTGGGCATGTCGCAGGCCTTGACGATGGCCGCGGCGGCTTCCTTGCCGCCCTCTCCGCCCTTAGCCCAGACATCGATGGGCTCGCAGAAGTCCGCG
>PMJJ01000101.1 GCA_003157385.1 Actinomycetota bacterium
GGTTTCACATGGGAAATGTGGGTTCAAAGGAACTGCGGCTTGCACCAGTCCTCTGGCCGGCGCCAACTCACCCGGCCAGCTCGGCGCTCCAGGCGTCGTCGGTCGCCGCACGCCTGAACTGGCAGTCCTTCCTGCCGCAGGCCAGGCACTGCACCTTCAGTGGCACCTCGTCGGCCACCACCGCCGCCGAAGAGACGGACTTGGACGGTATCATCAGGAAGCTGTCGGTCAGCCGCACGCCCAGGGCGGCGGCGTCCAGCGCCCGGAACACTACGGTCTGGCCCCTGATGAGCCAGTCGCAGTAACCGGGGCTCATCCTGGCGCTCGCCTCCCGCCCGGCGGCGCCCACCTCCTCCAGCCATCGCTCCTCCACCAGTCCCGCTACTATCTCGGCCAGCTCGGACGCAACCGTGTCCAGCACGAACTTGTCCAGCAAGGGGATGTCGCCCGCGATGGCGTCGTCAACGGCCTCGCCCGCCGTCGAGAGTGTGAACACCAGCTGCTTATCCCCCGACGACCGCCGGGCTATCAGCGACAGCCTGGTGCTCTCGACCGGCCCCAGCACCGTGGTCACCTCCGAGCGCGAGACCTCGGTGACCTTCACGTACCTGTATCCCCCACAGGGCTCGGCGCACGCGACGATCGTCGCCAGCGAGCGCTCCAGGGCAGCCAGCGTCTCCTCGTTGGCGCGGCCCGTGCCCCCGGTGAGCGCCGCGAGGGAATCCTTGCGCAGCATCTCGACGTGCTCTTCGGCAATCTTCAGCCGGACTACTTCCATCGACCCTCCAGTGGGCTATCATTGTCCAAAAGAATAGCATGTAGAGGAGTGAGACAACCGTCCGCGGCGCAGCGGACATTCTTCGGGAGGTAACCGACATGCAGGAGACCTGGAAGGAACAGGCCGAGGAGATCGCCGCGACTTTCGCGCTGGAGACAAAGCCGGTCGCGATCACCTTCACCAACGACGAGGTCGAAATCGGCCAGGAGACCAAGAAGACCTGGCTCTGCCGGGCGCTGAAGCTCGCCGCCAACAAGGGCTCGCAGTTCGTGATCGACCGCGAGAACTCCGGCTGTCCCGGCGGGTCCTGGCACTGCGGGCTCTCCGAGCCGCCGAGCGCGCAAGCGCGTCGCGGCCTGCAGGAGTTCCTCACCAGGGGCGAGAAGCTCACGCACTCGATCGTAACCTTCCAGAGAATGTCAGACCTGGGGTCCGCACCCCCCACCGGATTGAGCGAGCGCATCTTCGTCGGCCCGATGGACTCGGCGCCGATACGGCCCGACATCGTCGTCTTCGTGTGTAACGCGGAGCAGGCCTGCAGGCTGGTGACGCTCGACCACTACTGGGACGGCAAGCCCATCCACGCCGAGCTGACCGGCTCGCTCTGCCACGCCGCGATCTCGTACCCGGTGGTGACCGGCAACACCAACCTCACGCTGGGGGACTGGACGGCGCGGCGCATGCAGAAGTACGGCCCGGACGTGGTGTTCCTGACGATTCCCTACGAGCGCATGGAAAACGTCGTGCTTGCAATACCCGAGTGCTCGGCCGGCACCGCCGAGGTCGTGATACCGGAGGCGTTCAGGCAGCGCGAGGACGAATAGCCGTCAGGCCAGTCCCGTGGAAGCCAGCCAGTCCTTGATGACCGCCGTGGTCTCTTCCGGCATGGTGTAGCTGCAGCAGTGCCCGCCACCCTCGATGAGCTCAAGGCGCGCGCCGGGGATGCGGCCGGCCAGTTCAACTATGGCCTCCGGGCCCACCAGCCTGTCCTCGGTGCCCCTTATCACCAGCGCGGGAACTGAGATGGACGAGAGGCGGTCGGTGTAGTCCGCGGTCCTGCCCGCCAGCGCCTTGTCGAGGTATGACTTGCCGCCGCACTCCAGCCCGCACTCGAAGAGATAATCTATGAGGCGCGCGTTNNCGTGAACATGTTGAGGCCGAACCCGCCCCGCCGCGGCTTGTCCATCGTGTTGCACAGCACGATGCCGAGCACGCGCTCGGGGTGGTTGATGGCAAGCTCCTGGGTGACCATGCCGCCCATCGACTCGCCGACGATCACCGCCTTGTCAATGCCCAGCGAGTCCATTATGCGAAGGGTGTCGGCGGCGTAGTCGGCCATTGTGCTGGACAGCGAAGGCTCCCTGACCGCGAGGGCGCAGGACACCACGTGATAGTCGCCGGCCAGCTCCTCGAGCTGGTAGCGCCAGAACTGCTTGGAGCCCTCCGCGCCCGGAAGCATGACCACCGGCAGCCCGCTTCCCGCCTCGAGGTAATCGGCGGCCTCTTTCACGTCGACCATGCTGCCTCCTCCAATCGAAGAGCCGGGACCGGGCCTCGCTCTCTCACCTGTCACTGTCCTGGGAGGTATTCTGTTATTGACTCGTCCGCTTTGCAACCACGTTGCAACAGGGCCCCGATTGCCCGCCTGTTCGCATCTGGCATATAATCTTGTTCCTTCGCCACTCGTGGTGCGCTCACCCGGGGATAACAGAATCACGCTTCGGACCGGTAAGGCGCGCACGGGGGACGACGATGCCAGGGAGACAGGATGCGAACGAGAGCGAGGCAGGACTACGGCTCGGGTGCGCCCGGCTGGGGTGACAAATCAAACCCGCCGAAGTTCCTGCTGCGCAAACAGGGTCCGGTCGAGCGCACCGGTTGGTGGAAGGGGCTCGCTCCGCGGGGCAAGATAGTGGTGCTGACCTCGTCGGTCGTCTTCGTCGCGGTCATCGCCGGAGTGGTCCTGTCTTTCACGCTCGGCACCAGCGCCAGCCCGAAGCCGAAACCCCGGCCCTCCAGGGTCGTTGTGATGCCCCCGCCTAAGCCCGTCCCCAGGCTGTCTTTCTCGCTCGGCAAGCGCGCGGACGGGATCGAGCTCTCCGTGCTGGCGTTCGGCCTCGATGCGACCATGAAGCAGGTCGCGGGGACCGCCAAGGCGCTGAACGCCGACCTGTCCAGCACCTACGGAGAGGGCGAACCCTCTTCGATGAGCGCACGGCTGGAGATAGTGGCGGACGGGCCGGACGGCGGACAGACCGGGCCGACGGGACCCGCCTCGGGCCCGGGCGCCACGCTCGCCGACAGCTATGCCGCGACCTACAAGAGTTACCTGGCGCGCGTGGAGGCCGTAAAGAAGCGCGCGCAGACTCTCTCGCTGTTCCCCGCGGACGCGGCCAAGCGCGCGCAGTTGCTGGCGCTTTGCGACCAGCTCTCCCGCGACCTGTCGGTGGTCATCGACGGGCTGAACAGGCTTCGGGCGCCGGGGAGCGAAGATACCAGCAGCATTGCTCGCGGCATACAAGACGCCAACGCCCGCTTGAGCGTCGAGTCGCAACGCCTCGACCGGTTGGTGGGGTGAGCCGACCCTCGGCGGCCAAAAGAATCGGAGGTGCCCGATGAAGAAAGTGCTGCTCCTTTCCGGCAGCCCTCGCAAAGACGGCAACACCATGGCGCTGCTCAAGGACGCCGGCCGCGTCATCGAGGAGAACGGGGTCAAGGCTGAGCTGGTGTCTCTGGCTGGCAAGAAAGTCGCCGCCTGCATCGCCTGCGGAAAGTGCGAGGGCGCCGGCAAGTGCTCCCAGGATGACGTCGTCAACGAACTGGTCGGCAAGCTGCGCGGCTCGCGCGGCTTCATCATCGGCTCGCCGGTCTACTTCGGGACCCCGCGCGGCGACCTCATGAACCTGCTGCAGCGCATCGGGATGGTCTCGAAGTCGAACGGCAAGTTCCTCTCGCGCAAGGTGGGCGGTCCGGTGGCCGTGGCGCGCAGGGGCGGGCACACGGTGTCCATCACCGAGATGTTGATGTTCTACCTGATCAACGACATGATCGTGCCCGGGTCGGACTACTGGAACATGGCGTTCGGTCGCATGCCCGGCGAGGTCTGGGACGACAAGGAGGGCGTCGAGACGATCGAGCGGTTCGCCGAGAACGTGGCGTGGCTGGTCGACCTGCTGGAGTCGGAGAAGACCTGAGGGCCGTCAACCTCAAGTGCCCGCGCCCCTGTCCGCGCCGGGCTCCAAACCAAGCCTTTTTTCCACGCGCCAATAAGCGATAGACTTGGCCATAATTTAACCTATGGAGTGCTACGGGGAGGCATCATGAAAGACCTGAACGGGAAGAACGTCGTCGTTACGGGCGGCTCATACGGGATCGGCGAGGAGATAGCGCGCGCTCTCCTGAAGGAGGGAGCCAACGTCTTCACCATCGCCCGCAACAAAGAGAAGCTGGACGCGTCCATCGAGGGGCTCCAGAAAGACGCCAGGGCGAACCGGACCGCGAAAGGATACGCGGGCGATGTCGGTGACTGGCCGGTCATTTCGAAGGTGATCGAGCAGATCGCGTCCGAGAACGGCGGCATAGACGCCGTCATCAACAACGCCGGGATCTACATCCCCGACTACTTCGAGAAGCAGGACGTCGAGGTCTTCGAGAGGACCGACAGGACCAACTACCTGGGCTCGGTCTTCACGACCAAGGCGGCCCTCCCCTATCTGCTCAAGAACAAGAAGAGCGCGGTGGTCTTCGTGTCGTCCGCCGCCGGCCTGAAGGGCATCTTCGGCTACGCCAGCTACTCGCCCACCAAGGCCGCGGTGCTCTCGCTCGCCGAGGCGATCAGCCAGGAGCTCAAGGACAAGGGGCTGCAGGTGACCGTGCTCTGCCCGCCGGACACCGAGACGCCGGGACACGCCGCGGAGCTGAAGATCCGGCCCAAGGAGTGCGACGCGCTTTCGGAGAGCGCTGGCCTCATGACCTCCGCCGAGATCGCGGAGATCTTTGTTGCCGGCTTCAAGAAGGGCAAGTTCATGGTGATCGGCGGCTTCGACACCAAACTGCTCTACCGCCTCAATGGCATCTCACCGAGGTTCGTGGACTACTACTTCGGCAGGATCGTGGCCAAGTGCAGGCGCCAGTCGGTATAGGCATCTGATAAACACGGAGGTGTGACGTGAAGGGCTCAGTCATCTACCACAGCAGGTACGGCAACTGTAAACAGATAGCGAACGCGATCTTTGAAGGGCTCAAGGAGAGCGGACAGGATGTCACACTGGCCGACGTCGGTACACTGTCGGCACTTCCGAAGGACCTCGAGTTCGTGGTGGTGGGTTCGCCCACAAGGGCGGGGCACGCGTCGGGTCCCATTCGCAAGTTTCTGAAGAAGGTGGACGGGCCTCCGTTGAAGTTCGCGGCCTTCGGCACGGCTCTTGCCAAGTGGCTGCCCAAGGGCGACGCGACTGCCGCCGAGGGCATCTCCAAGATCCTGAAGGAAAAGGGTTTCATCGAGATCGTTCCGCCGCTGCGGTCGGGCGTGGCCGGCCGGAAGGGACCGCTGGCTGAAGGTGAGCTGGAGAAGGCGAAGGCGTTTGGGAAAGCGGTGGCGGCCGAGCTGGCGAGCGATCGAGCGAGTGCTCCCCCGGCTGCCGCTCCCCCAGCGGCTGCTCCCCAGGGGGACGGCGCTAAGCCTGCTGAGTAACTTGTTGGGGGCTCCCCGGGCGGACGTCGATTCACCCTGCGTAGCAATCCCTAAGCGCTGGTTTGCTGTTCAGGGCTC
>PMJJ01000109.1 GCA_003157385.1 Actinomycetota bacterium
AGCCCGCCGCAGAAGCCGCAAGGCTGACCTCAACCCGCAAGTCACCGCCCGCCGCCCGTTCCTTGATAAGATGCTCCGTGGAGACTAGTGCGATACAGGGGAAAGGCGGGGCGGTTGTGAACATCTCCGGTAGCTCGGTGATGATAACCGGAGCGGCCAGCGGCATCGGCAAGGCAACCGCGTTCGCGTTCGCCGAGAGGCGCCCCGCCGCCATAGTCGCGTGCGACATCGACGAGGCCGGGCTGAGCGACACCGTGTCCCGGCTGGAATCGGTGGGCTGCACCGCGCTCCCCCTGGTGATGGACGTTGCCGATCACCACTCGGTGGAGCAGGTCGTCCGCACCGTCGTCGACAGGCTCGGCCGGCTGGACATCCTGGTCAACGCCGCGGGGATCGCGATCATGGGACGCATGGAGTGTCTCACCCTCGAGGACTGGCGGCGCGTCATCGACATCAACCTCTGGGGCACCATCAACATCAACCGCGCGGTCTATCCGCACATGCTCGAGCGCGGCTCAGGCCACATAGTCAACATCGCTTCGGCCAACGGCATCTACGCGCCGATTGCTTACATCGCGCCATACGCCACCAGCAAGTTCGGAGTGGTCGGACTCTCCGAGGCGCTGATGGTTGAAGGCCGTCCCCGGGGGATCCGGGTCACCTGCGTGTGCCCGGGCAACGTCAGGACACCCATCTACGAGAAGTCCGCCATCCGGGGCTTCGACGAAGGAGCGCGCGCCCTGACCAGGATGAACCTCCTGATCGCCGAGGACCCGGAGCGGACGGCCGAGCAGATCGCCCGGGCGGTCGAAAAGAACCGTTTCATCGTGGTCACGACCGTGGTGGCCAGGGCCAGCGCGTTCGCCAGGACCCACCTGCAGACGCTCTGGTTCGCCTACACCCGCGCGTTCACCGCGATGAGCGAGAAGATGATCAAGCGCTACAGGTCTGACTAGAGCTCTGGAGAACAAAGCCCTCGAGGTCCGAACACAGGTCATAAGGAGGCCGCTGATGCTTTCGAAGAAGAAGCCGAGCACCGAAGATGGCGCGGAATCCACGCTTGCCACCACGTACAGCACGCGCTATTTCGGGGAGCGCGTCCCGAAGTACACCATGCCCAGGAAAGGCATGGAAGCGGAGGCCGCCTACCGCCTCATCACCGACGAGCTGAACCTGGAGGGCAACCCGCCGCTCAACCTGGCGAGCTTCGTCACGACCTGGATGGAGCCCGAGGCGGAGCGGCTTATCGCACAGAACAACCACCGCAACTTCATCGACCGCGAGGAGTACCCACAGACCGGCGTCATACACGACAGGGTCGTCAACATGCTCGCCAGGCTGTTCAACGCCCCTGAGGAATCGGAGAGCATCGGTACCAGCACGATCGGTTCCTCGGAGGCGATAATGCTGGGCCTGCTGGCGCACAAGTGGTCGTGGCGCCTGAGGCGCGAGGCGCAGGGCAAGCCGACCGACAAGCCCAACCTGGTGATGGGCACCAACACCCACATAGTCTGGGACAAGTTCGCGCGCTACTTCGACGTGGAGCCCAGGCTGATCCCCATGACGCCGGACCGCTATACCATAAGCCCCGAGGAAGTCGCGGCCCTCGTCGACGAGAACACCATCGCGGTGGGCGCCGTCGTGGGAACGACGTTCACCGGGGAGGCCGACCCGATCAAGGACATCAACGACATGCTCGAGGAGCTCTGCCAGAAGAACGGCTGGGACATCCCCATCCATGTCGACGGCGCCAGCGGAGGCTTCTGCGCCCCGTTCCTGCAGCCCGACTTCGAGTGGGACTTCAGGCTCTCCAGGGTCCGTTCGATCAACGTATCCGGCCACAAGTTCGGGCTGGTCTACCCGGGGGTCGGCTGGCTCATCTTCCGCGAGAAGTCCGACCTGCCCGAGGACCTGGTCTTCAGCGTCAACTACCTCGGCGGAGAGGAGCACACCTACACCCTCAACTTCAGCAAGGCTGCCACGATGGTGCTGGCGCAATACTACAACTTCATCCGACTGGGCTTCGACGGGTACAAGCGCATCATGGAAGGGTGCATGGAGAACGCGCTCTACCTGTCCCGGCTAATGGAGAAGCACCACAGGGGCAACATGCTGGTGATGTCGGACAAGCTGTTCATGCCCGTACTGGCCGTCAGGTCGATAGATCCCAGCTTCTCGGTCTACGACCTCTCGGCTAACCTGCGCGAGACGGGCTGGATCGTGCCGGCCTACACGCTGCCCCCCAACGCCGAGGACGTGCACGTGCTGCGCGTGGTGGTGAAGGAGAACTTCAGCCGCGACATGGCCGACATGCTGGTCGCGGACATGCGCAAGAGCTACAAGTACGTGCGCAATATAGAGCAGAAGAACATTCCCCGCGGGAAGAACCGGAGCCAGCCGACGCCCTGTTGAGGCAAGCGGATAGGCGGCGCCTCAGACGACCCTGTTCCTGGTGAGCGACTCGCCTCGCTCTTCCTCGGCTTTCTCGAGGGCGTCGAGGCGTCCCCTGATCTCCTCGATGCTGCGGTTCATGTCGAGGAGCGTGTTGGTGACCACCATGTTGAACCGCCTGACCTCGTGGACCAGGGGGTTCGTGTACCAGGCGGAGAGCTTGCGGACGACCCGCTTAATGAAGATGACGACCGGGCCCAGGACGCGCCGGTGTGAGTCCATCGTGAACTCGTTATCGATCTCCCAGCTCCTGGTCAGCAGGTCGAGGTTGATGCGCAGGCTGCGGGCGTGGGGCGGGTACATGAAATCGAGGTCGAAGATCTGTGGCCTCTGCACCATGCCGATATCGAGTTCGGTGGCCGAGTCGTTGATGGTCCTGTTGACCCTCTCCATCAGCTGCTTCACGTGTATCGGTTTTTCCTTCATCTCCCGTCCAATCCGCCGTGGGGCTTCGGTGACAATGTAATATTCGCTGCCGGCTGCGCAGGGTTCCTTCCCCTTAATACGCTGCGGCGGCCAAAATGCACCACCGGTGCCTGGCACCAGTGGTGCATTATTATCGACTTCGGGCCGGCTCTCGCTTCCCCTTGGGCGCCAATTGATAGAATAGCGGATACGTACCACGACTGGAGAACGATGGGCGACAGCGACAAACCCAGCACTGACAGGAGCCTGCCATCCAGGGCGTTCGCATATCTCCGGGCCAATCCGGAATGGATCCTGCTCGCGTTCGTCTTCATCGTCTACTTCATCACCAGGACGATCCACCTGAAGACAGCAGTGATGTTCTCCGACGAGTCTCACTACGTCCGCTGGGCGCAGCTGGCGAGGAGCGGCAACCCCTGGTACTCACTGACGTTCGACGGGAAGCCCCCGCTCCACGCCTGGTCCATGGTCCCGTTCCTGAGCCTCTTCAAAGACCCCCTGGTCGCCGGGCGCATGGCCTCGGTCTTCTTCGGAGCGGCGACCGCGGTCGGGATGGTGCTCCTGGGCAGGGAGCTGGCCGACCTCAAGCTGGGGGCGCTCGCGGCTCTCATGTACGTCATCGCCCCGTGGGCGCTGCTTTACGACCGCACGGTGGAAGCCGAGGGCCTGCTCCTGGCGCTTTTCGTGTTCGCGATCTTCTTCGCGGTCCGCGCGGCGAAGACCGGCAAGCTCGCCTGGCTCGCCGGGACCGCCGTGGCGGTCGGGCTCGCATTGCTGGTGAAAGGAACGGCGCTCCTTCTCTACCCCATCGTCCCGTTCGCCTACCTGGCCAGGGAGCCGGCGCGGACCAGGCCCGGGAACAAGCTCAAGCTATGGCGGTGGCTCGTCGGCGCCATCGGGGCGTTGGTCGTGGGGTATGGGATCTCGCTGCTGCTGCACCTGTCCCCGGCGTGGAGCAAGAGGAGCCACTTCATCTCCGGGCGCACCAAGTCGGTGGGCGAGGCGCTCAGGACCCTGGGCGACTTCCCCAGGTACCTGGGCAATATCTTCTCCTCGTTCTGGCACCTGCTGACCCCGGTCTTCTTCATCCTCTGCATGGCGGGGCTGGTGCTTGCGCTGCTGCTGCGATGGAGGCCTTCGTATTTCCTCTGGGTGTGGCTAGCGATCGCGACCGGGATAATCTGCCTGATATCCAAGAACTTCTGGGACAGGTTCTACCTGGTATTGCTGCCGCCGGTGCTGATAGGCGGGGCGTTCGCGGTCTACACTTTCGCAAAGTTCGTCGCGAAGGTGGTCGCCGAGAAGCGCGGGTCCTGGCGCAAGGTCACCGCCCTCTCTCTGCTGGGGGCACTGGTGGTGGCGCTGCTCGTGGTGGTGCCGGTGTCGGTGAAGGCGGCCAAACCGATCGACTACAAGTTGGTCCCGGGCGGCAACTACCTGGGCATGGACACCACCCGGACCGTGAGCTACCTCGAGCAGCAGGCGGGAGCCGGGCCCGTCGAGGTGCTGACCGCGAGCAGGGACAAAGGGTTCCTCGCCCGCACACTCCTGATGTACCTGGCCAAGAACAAGAATGTGAACCTGATCGACCTCAACCACCCCATCGCGGCGGGGCCCATCCCGCCGCCGCGGAGCACCTCGCTCGCCGCGGTGCTGGACAAGAACAGCGCGCGGATCGAGAAGGCTCTGGCCACGGGCCGCCCGGTCTACCTGCTCGCGGACAGCATCAGCTCCACCGGCGCGCTCGACGGATGGTCGGTGGACGTAATAGACCGGTACGCCTACCCGAAGTCCACCGAGCTGGACGTCACCACCGTAAACCCGGCGCCGACCGAGCACGCGAAGACCTACCTCCTCAGGGTGAACGGAAAGGCGGGGAGCTCGCTCCCCTAGATGGTCGTGCCGAGAAGTTTCGCGTACACCTTCAAGAGCGAGGTGGCCGCGTTCGCGGGTGAGAACTTGCGCGCCTGGACCAGGCCCTCTCTGGACAGGCGCTCCCTCTTGAGCTCGTCGCCGGAGAGGTCCTTCATCGCCGCCGCGATCGCCGCGGGGTCCGACGGGTCGTCGATCAGGATACAGGCTTCGCCGGCGACCTCGGGAATCGAGGAGTTGTTCGAGGTTATGACCGGAGTCCCGCACGCCATGCTCTCCAGGATCGGGAGCCCGAATCCCTCGTAGAAAGACGGGTATACCGTCGCGAGCGCCGCGTTGTAGAAGAGCGGCAACTCCTCCTGCGGGACGTATCCCACCAGCCTGATCTTCTCGCTGTTCTCCTCTATCGCGGCGTAGACCTCGTCGTTCTTCCAGCCGGAAGCTCCCGCGATGATAAGCGGCTCCGGTCCGTCGTACTGCTTCATCGCTTCTATCACCGTCTCCAGGTTCTTGCGCGGCTCGAGGCTGCCGACCGACAGGAAGAACCTCTCCGGCAGCTCGTACTTCGCCAGCGCCTCGCGCACCGTCGGCCCGGGCAGCCGCTTGAACTCGTCGGACTCGATAGAGTTGTACACCACGGATATCCTCTCCGAGTCGATCCCGTAGTGCTCGATCATGTCTTTCCTGGTGTTCTCGGAGACGGCGATGAAGTGGCAGTCGGAAGCGATGGCCCTGTTCATGTTGCCCACGCAGAAGTCGACGTTCTCAAGGGTGTGATAGTAAGGGTGCGTCAGGAAGGTGAGGTCGTGCACCGTGACCAACAGGGGGACGTCCTCCGTGTCCGGCTTCATGTACGCGGTGCTGTGGACCAGGTCCAGGCCGGGCACGTAGTGCTCGCCGCTGCTAAAGGCGGGCAGCGGGCCCCGGTAGAGAGTGAACCTGGGGTCGTCGACCCCATCGAAGGAGTATTCCTCCAGGTAGTGCGGATGGACGAAGTCGCCCAGGCCCGGAAGGAGCAGGTACTCGAACCTGTTCACGTCGTCGGGCATGTCCGCGAGGCACTTCACCATCGTGAGGCAGGAGCGGCCCACGCCAGTGATCGGCTCTCCGACCGCGCGAGATATGTCTATCCCGATCCTCGGCTTGAAAACGCCCCTGGGGATCCAGGTCGCCTGAGACCGGCCGTTGGTGGTGCGCTCTTCAGCGATCTCGGTGAGCCTGCTGTGGATGTTCCTCTCGCATATCTGCAGGGACCACTTCTCGCGGGCGTCGGCGGCGGCGCGCGCTCCCTTCTGGCGTGCCTCCTCTGGATTCTCGTACACGTGCCGCAGAAGGCTCTTGAGGTGGCCGCTGTCGGGCTCGGCCCACTTGAACCCCTTGTAGTAAGGGCACTTTGCCCTGGCCTTTACGAGCTTGCTCACCTGTAGAGGGTAGCTGTTGGCCTGCGTCATGAAGGTCTGCTGGGCGCTCCAGGAGGTCGCGATCACCGGGATGCCGCAGGCCATGGCCTCGAGGATGGGCATCCCCCAGCCCTCGCCGCGGGTCGGCAGCACGAAGCAGTCCGCCGAGCGGTACATCTGGGCCAGCTCGCCGTAGGGCACATGCTGGTTGGCGACGAACACTATCTGCCCGCCCTCGGGATCGAGGTCCATGCCGTCGATGTCGATGATGACCTCGACCGACTCGTCGTAGTTGTCATACTTGCAGACCAGGACCACAGGCTCGTCGCGGGTGAAAGTCTCGTTGAAGGCCTTCAGCAGTATCTCCGGCGCCTTCCTCTCCCCCCACTCAAATATGCTCAGAAAGGTGAACTTATCCGCAGGGGAAAAGCCATCGACCGCGGGATCGAAGTTCTCAGTGTCCACACCAAGCGGCATGACGCAGATCGGCGACTTGACTCCGCTGTCCCGGAACGTCCGCACGTTGAAAGGGCTCGGCGTCCATATCTCGTCCATCTCGTTGGCCTGCCGCACCCATTCCTCCGGCAGCCCGCTGACCTCGAGCATCGAGTAGCCGACCCTGTAGGAAGAGCGGACCACCCCGCTCTTCACGTACTCGAAAGCGTCACCCTGGCCGAAGACGACGTGGGTGCCTTCCTTCTTGCACTTCTTGCGGGCGAGCGCATTCAGGCGCTCGTCGCCGAGGTCCTTTTCCTCGCTCACCGGGAACACCGTGCCGGGGCCGTAGAGGTACTCGTAGGAGAGGTTCACTCCGGCGGCCCTGAGCGCCAGCACCATGCTTCGACTGATCATCGCGTACCCGTGCGGGCGCGAGAGCGTGGAGTGCCAGCAGACGTCCATGTCCGGGCCGGCGGGCTTGATGTTGTTCTTTCTGTCTCTGGCCACTCGACTTCCAGGTCCTCGAGATTGCGATACGAACCATAATACGGAGATATTGTAGTATATCGGACTTTCCGCCCCCGCCCCCTGGGGCCGTCTGGCTGCCTCCGAGGCGGTCGGATAGAATACGGCGTATGTCGCGCCAGGAGAAGGTGGGCTCATGACGACAGGATTCTCAGTCACCGGAAGCGCATCGGCCGTGCTCTTCGGACTGGTGCTCGTATCGCTCACGTTCGGTTACAACGCCGCACTATCCAGGTTCGACAGGCTGGGTGACTACCGGGGCTTCGTGGAGTGGTTCTGGGCGGCCGGGTTCTCCACCTGCATATACTTCTCGTTCCTGGTGCGCTACACGTTCGGGGTCCTGATGGGACTGACCTCCGTCGACGGGCGCCGGAGCAACGAGGGCGTCTCGAGCGTTAGAGCGAGGGTGGGCGGCAATGGGCATTGACGCGGAGCTGAGGCGGCTCGCGGGAGAGCTCGGCGCCGACTTCTATGGCGTAGCGGACCTCACACCGGTGCGAGGCGTCGTGGTCGAGCAGGGCGGCGAGATGCTGGCGGAATACGACCGCGCGATCTCGGTCGGCATCAGGATGGTGGACGAGATAGTCGACCTCCTGCCCGGGCACCGCGACGAGCTCGCCGTTGCGACCGGTTACCTGCGCCACTGCTACGACGTCATCAACAACCGGCTCGACGAGATGACCTCCAGGCTCGCTGGTGTCCTGCAGCGCGAGGGGATGAAGGCCATGCCGATCACCGCGGCCGAACGCCACGATGACGTGGGAATCCGCGCGGTGTTCTCCAACAAGATAGCCGCGCGCCTGGCCGGCCTGGGGTGGGTGGGCAAGAGCTGCCTGCTGGTCACGCCCGCGGTGGGTCCCAGGGTGCGGTGGGCCAGCGTGCTGACTGTCGCCCCGCTTCAGCCCACCGGCTCACCGCTGGAGGAAGCCTGTGGGAGCTGCGCCGAATGCGTCGAGATCTGTCCTACGGGTGCGTTCACCGGAAGGGCGTTCCGCGAAGAGGAGCCCCGGGAGGCGCGATACGACGCCCGAGCATGCGAGACGTACCTGAAACGGATACGGGAGGAGACGGGCTGGGGAGTCTGCGGGCTGTGCGTCGCCGCGTGCCCCCACGGCCGACGCGCTACATGACATGACAACAGGAGGTCCTGATATGCGAACGCTGGTTACCTACGTATCGAACACGGGAAACACCAAGAAGGTCGCCGATGCCATCTTCGAGGAGTTACCCGAGGAAAAGGAGATCAAGGAGGTCTCGGAAGTGACCGAGGGGCTCGAGGGCTACGACCTCGTCTTCGTCGGTTTTCCGATCAACGCTTTCGGGCCCAACCCCAAGGCGCGCGAGTTCCTGGAGAAACACACCGCCGGCTTCAGGATCGCGATCTTCATCACCCACGGGGCGCCCGACGAACACGACGACGTCCAGACGTGGATGGAAAAGGCCAGGCGCGCGGCTGCCGGCGCCGAGGTGGTGGGCGTCTTCAACTGCCAGGGCGAGGTCGACCCGGCAGTGGTCGACTTCCTGTTGAAGAGCGACGACCCCAAGCTGCGCGAGTTCGGCGAGGCCGCGCCACTGACGAAGGGCCAGCCCGACGAGTCCCGGCTGGAGAAAGCGCGCGAGTTCGCGCGGAAGGTGGTCGACAAGCTGTAACCGCCGCGGTCGTCAGTCGGGCTCGGCCTTGAAGAATCTGCGAGCCTCCCAGGCGCCTAGCCGCCCGAGGCCTTCTGAAAAGCCTGCTGAAGCGCGCTGGGGTTCCCGCCCTCCTGGCGGTCGATCACGTTGCCGGTCGGATCGAGGAACACGTAGGTGGGGACGGCGTTGACGCCGAACAGGCCGGCGGGGCCTGAATCGTTGCTCAAGTCGACCTTGTTGACCTCCACCTTCCCTTTGTATGTCTTCGCCAGCCCATCTACGATGGGCGCCATCTCCCGGCACGACGGTCAGGTGTCAGTGTAGAAATCGACCAGCGTCGGCTTTCCGTTTACCACGAAATCGGCGAACGTCTGCCCGGTCTGCGACACGGTCGGTGTCTTCTTGCGCATGACGACCACGCCACCGATGATCGCCAGGACGAGAACCACCGCGATCAGGTAAGGCAACGGCGAGTAGTACCAGGGATTCGAAGGAGGCCGGCCGCTCGGCGGAGCCGGCTGCCCTAGGCCGTAATTGCTCGCGTCCCCGGGGGCGGTAAATGCACCGCTGGTGCCTGGCACCGGTGGTGCGCTTCCTCCCGGTGGCGGAGCCGAGCCGTATTGCGCGCCAGGGAAGACCGGTTGAGCCGGAACCTGCCGGGCGAGGTAAGGAGGCTGTGCCTGGCCCTGGATCAGGGCGCCACACCACTCACAGGTGCTCGCCATGTCCGGGGTCTCTTTGCTGCAGTTGGGGCACTTCATGACACAACCAATACACGAACTATCCGGCCGTCGCCACCGACGGCCCACCACATCGCCTCGACTCTCTGATTGTAGCGCCCGGTGCATTCCAGCGCCATGTTTCACAGTGGCCGGACAGTGTTGGATGGTTCGGCGATCCGTCAGGTTGTCGCAATGCGCGGGGTCTCTCAGGCGCTCTCCGAGAGGACCTCTTGAATGCGGGTGATGAAGAGTGGAAGGTCGAAGGGCTTGGTGAAGCACTCGCGAACGCACCCGTATCCTTCCACCAACCGGATCATGTGGGGATACGCGGTCATTATTATCACCGGGATGACGGAGTCGGAGCTGGTGGACTGCAGTTTCTGGATGACGTCCACGCCGGTGACGCCTGGCATCGCGATGTCCAGGATGATCAGGTCCGGCGTGCGCTCGTTGGCAAGTGTCACCGCCGTGTTGCCGTCAACCGCGAGCTCCGTCTCGAAGCCCTCAGCGAGCAGGCGGACATTGAGCATCTTGACGAGAGCCGCGTCGTCATCGACGATGAGGATCTTCCCCTTGCCGGGCAAGTCAGGTCACCTTCCCTCGGTAGCCGCATATAAGACTGTTGTCTAGATATTTTAATCCATTAGCAAGCAAAGGACGATACGTCACCTGCCGCGCCTCGAGCGTGCGGCTTCCCGCGGCCGGCTTTGCGCGGTCATGTCAATCTCAGAATCTAAAAACGCAAGTCAAGGGTTCTTATCCCAAAACTTGCGTTTACCTGCCTGCCTGATTGCTTTGGTGGTCGTCACCGCTCGTTTATAATGACCTGACAGGAGCGGAAAGGAGTGAAGATGGCAAAGTGCAAGAGCTGCGGGACCGAGGTCAAACACGAGGTGGACACCTGTCCGTCCTGCGGGCAGCTCGGCGGAACCGCGCAGACGATAACCGACCTGCCCGGCGCCAACACCAAGGCGGCGCGCAAGGAGCTCTTCGCCGAAATCAGGGAAGAGAAGGTCAGGGAAGGCAAGATCAGCGACGTGACCTGTGAGAACTGCGGCACGCAGCTCACAGATGAAGAGGCCGCCTGCCCCAGCTGCGGGATCTCCGGCGGCGGCCAGACCATCTCCGACCTCCCCAAGGTCAATCTCCGGGCGGCCCACAAGAAGCTCAAAGAGGAGATAAAGGAAGCGCGGGAGCACGACAAGGAAAAGTGATCCCCCGGTCCGCCCTGCCACCGACGAGCCGCGCAAAGACTGAGGCCCGGACCGTGGCCCGGGCCTCATCTCAAGGAGCACTGTCAGCAGTCTTTTGTCATGCCACCTTCGGCACGACCAGGAAGTACTGCTTGAGCCCGTTTATGATCTCCATGACCTTCTCCTTCACCTGGGCATTGAGGGCCGCCACGTTAGGCATAGCCGCCGTGATCAACACCTGGATCTGAGCCACCGCCGCCTGCACTATCGGCGTCGCGGCCGCCTTGAAAGCATCCGCTATCGCCTTGGTGTC
The DNA here is from genome assembly GCA_003157385.1 of Actinomycetota bacterium. Classification (GTDB taxonomy): domain Bacteria; phylum Actinomycetota; class Geothermincolia; order Fen-727; family Anoxymicrobiaceae; genus FEN-680. The sequence goes on from PMJJ01000109.1 coordinate 10,973, forward strand.
CGCCACCGCCTTGCTCAGCGCGGCCTTCAAGTCGGCGAAGCTCCTGGCGCTCTTCAGCGAGGCGACCAGGGTCACCCCCACCTGCTTGACCTGCGCCACGGCGGTCTGCGCCAGAGGCTTCAGCTGGTCGGCGGCCTGCTGCGCCACGGCCTTGACCTGGTTGACCAGGTCCGTCACCCACGAGGGGACATCGACCTTCGGGGTGGCCGCGAACGCCATGGCCGGTGCCAGAAAAAGGGCCGCGATGATAACCAGTGCTCCTGTCGTTACCCATACCCTCTTCCGCACGACAGCGCTCCTTCCGTCGAACATAATTGCTTGTTCACCTAGTTATTCGTTCGATGAGCGCGATGCCTGAATAGCGCAGTCAGGTCATCAATCCATGGCGCAGGGTTGAAAGAGCGGGCGACAATACGGTGACCGGGCCGGCAGGACAAGGGTTACCGCGAGTATGATACCGCGAGCTGAAGCGCATTACCGGCCGGCAGGGCGATGCCTTAGAGGCCGGTCTCGGCCGCGGTATCGGTGAACGCGAGTTCCTTGGAGCGCGCCGCCACCACCGTCTGCCGGTACAGCAGGTTGAAGGCGAGCCAGTAGGGCCAGTGCCCCCGCCAGGACATGCGCTTCAGTATCGAGTGGTACGAGTAAAAGTCGCGATGGAGCTGGTGCGTGTTCGCGAACAGTTGCGCCGGGGTCATCTTCATCGGCTCGAACTGCACTTTACCGTCCCACGACGGGTCCAGCCAGAAGTCCTGCCTGACTCGTCCCTCCTCGGTGAGGCTCTGGTGCAGGCGCGTGCCCGGGTACGGGGTGAGGTTCGCGAACTGCGCGACCTGTATCTTGTTGTCGATCGCGAACTTGAGCGTCTCGGAGAAGGCGGACTCGTCGTCGTTGTCGAACCCGAACACGAACGCGCCCATCACGGGAATCTTGTACTTCTTGAGAAGCTTCAGCGCGGACTCGTACTCCTCGATGCTGTTCTGGTTCTTGCCCATCTCCTTGATGGTTCCATGCGAGAGCGTCTCGAGGCCGACAAACAGAAAGCGGCAGCCGCTCTCCGCGGCAAGCGCCACCAGCTCTTCGTCCTCGGCGAACGTGATGGACGCCTGGGAGCCCCACACCACCTTCATCGGGATGAGAGCTTTGAAGAGTTCCTTGGCGCGCCGAGGGCTCGCCGCGATGTTGTCGTCGATGAACGGGACGACCCTCTTCCTGAACAGGTTGCCCCTGGAGAGAGTCTCGACCTCCTCCAGCACGCTGTCCACCGCGCGCATGCGGACCCTGCGCCCGTTGAAGGTGGTGACGGAACAGAAGTTGCAGTGATGCGGGCACCCGCGCGCGGTCTGCACCACGTTGGCGCTCCAGTAGCGCTTGGCGTCGATGAGGTCGCGCCTCGGAAGCGCCGGGCGATCGAAGTCGGGGAACTCGTCACTCCTGTAGATGGACTGCAGCCGGCCGTCCTGGGCGTCCGCTACGACTGTCGGCCAGATCTCCTCGGCCTCGCCCGTGACCACGGCATCGGCGTGTCCCAATGCTTCGGAGGGAAGCATGGAGGCGTGTATCCCTCCCAGGACCACCTTGGCCCCCTTGGATCGGTACATGTCGGCTATGTCATAGGCTCGCGGAGCCGTAGCCGTCATGGTGGAGATCCCCACCAGATCGGGAATCTGCGTGAAGTCGATAGGCTCGACGCTCTCGTCGATTATCTTGACGTCGACCCCTTCAGGGGTGTGAGCCGCAAGATACATGACTCCAAGCGGGGCGAGAAGACCCTTGTTGAACAGGTAGCGCTCGCCGTTTTTGGTGGGGGCAATCAGGTGTACTTTCACACGCAACACTTTCCCTAGTAGTCCAACCAGTGTGACCGTACCGGCGAAGCGCGAACGACGCCGGGCCGGTCCACCCGGTGTCTAGTAGCGGTCCGACGAACGCTCGGGGCGCTCCGGCCTGGGCCTCGCCTCGTTCACGTTCATCGCTCGACCCTGCAGGTCCTTGCCGTTAAGGGCGTCGATGGCGGCCTTCGCCTCGTTGTCGTCAGTCATCTCGACGAAGCCGAACCCTTTTGACCTGCCGGTGTTGCGGTCGATGATGACGTCTGCCGAGTCGACCGTCCCAAACTGAGAGAACTCAGACCTGAGATCATCGTCCGCCACCGCGTAGGCTAGATTTCCCACGTATATCTTCAAATTTCCTACACCTCCTTACCAAAACAAAAAGTGTCCCGAGATCAATCCTCGGGACACAAAAACCGACCTAAGAACTCGTACTCGGGCGGATTATAGCATTTTCAGCCTCACAGGGATAACAAGCAACGTCAAAAACGCCCGGCCAGCCCGCCTGCGATCTCTATCATTTGGACGGCGTAACGGCCGTGTTCAGGTTGTCGATTGCCGCCAGGAACGACTCTCCCGCCAGGAGTATCCCGCTGATCTTGGCCTGGAGCGACTGGTTGCTTGAGACGTTGCCTATCGCCTTCTTGAGCGCGTCGTAGGACGAGGACAGCTTCGACACCTGCACGTTCTTGACTTTCTTGGCGTCGGCCACCGTCTTGTTGTACTGCGTCGTGATCTTGTTCCAGGTCGTCTTGAAAGTGTCGAGCGACTGGTAGGTGTTGGGGTCGACGAGGTCGGTCATCGATGACGTCAAGTTCTTGACGTCCGTGGACAGGTTGGTCTTCGCCTGCGTCTGGGAGCTGCCGCAACCGGCGAGCGCTGCCACTCCCGCGAAGGCGATGAGCGCCACGAGCAGCATGGCAGTTATCTTCTTCACCTCGAGAACCTCCTTCTCGCTGTCCGGTAACAGTCTGGCCCCAGCCGCTCAAAAGGCTTGGGGCGGGACTCGCGTCCCGCCCCAAGTGTACTGCAACCCCCACACCCCCGAAACCTCTCCCCCCGCGGAGGGGAACGATCAGTTCGAAGCGCCGCCGTTGGTGCACGAGCCCACGCCCCGGTCGTTCCAGTACATCGAGCGCTCCACCATCACGTCCTTCGTACGCGCCGGGCACCTCCCTGGCCGCGGGCTACTCCATTATCGACCCTTCTCCCAGCCAATCGGAAAAGCCCCTTCACTTGATGAGCTTGAGGACTTCCCTAAACTCCTCGGTTCCCGCGCGCCTGAGACACTCATAGATAAACATCTCTGTCGAGGATATCGTCGCCCCGTAGTCGCTCATCCGTCTCAGCGCTATCTCCTTGTTCTCCGAAGTCCTGGAGGAAACCGCGTCGGCGATGACGTGGACCTTGAAGAATGGAAGAAGGCTGAGGGTGGTCTGGGTGACGCAGATGTGCGACTCAATCCCCGCGACGATCACGGTTTCCCGGTCGAGATCGGCGAGGGCCTTTATGAACTCGGGTACCTGGTACGCGTCGAACTCGAGCTTCATGATCGGTTTCAAGTCCTTGATCTCCGAGGCCAGCGACTCCACCGTGGGTCCCAGCTTCTCCTGCTCCGTAACCAGAACGGGCAGCCCCACGATGTTCGCGAAGCGCACCAGCTTCAAAGCGTTTTCGACGGTGCGCTTCGGCTCGTTCATCACCGCGAGGAGCTTTTCCTGCATGTCGATGATAGCCAGCACGCAGTCCCCCCGTTCCGCAAGCCCGCTCTCCTCGAAAAACAGGTCTTCATCGAAATCAAACTCCTCGTCCATCTCAGATTCCTCCCATCGGTGGCAGGTGTTCAACCGTGCCCGGCAAATATATCCGGCGAGGGGGACGTCAATCAAGGACGGGCTGCTTGCACCACAAAGTGATTGCATCGGGAGCAGCAGGGGGATAAGATAGACCAAGTAGCGGAAAAATGGTATTCTTGTGTCTGTAGCTGGCTAAGTTTGCCAGTATAAGGTC
>PMJJ01000108.1 GCA_003157385.1 Actinomycetota bacterium
GGCTTGCGCGAAGGCGCCATCCCGGCCGGCGAGGGCACCAAGTCCGGCGAGATCGTGAAGGTGGACAACCCGGTGGGAGCGACCGCCGAGGACCGCAAGTTCCTCGAGTACGTGCAGCCGGAGATCGGCGACGTGGACATCACACAGTCCGCCATGCTGGTCTCGGTCGGCCGCGGTATCCGNNTCTCGGGAAGCCGCGCCGTCGTGGACGCCGGCTGGCTTCCGACCGACCGCCAGGTCGGCATCTCGGGCAAGACCGTAAAGCCCAAGCTCTACCTGGCCCTCGGCATCAGCGGCGCGTTCCAGCACGTGACGGGAATGAAGGGATCGGACGTGGTGGTCGCGGTCAACAAGGACCCCGACGCCCCGATATTCCAGTACGCTGACTACGGTATTGTGGATGATTTGCTGAAAGTGGTGCCTGCCATGATCGACAAGATCAAGGAACTGAAGGGGTAGGCCCGCAAGGAGGACCCTGTAAATGAGTAGTAGAAGACCCAAGATTGGCGTGTATGTCTGCCACTGCGGCATCAACATCGGTTCGGTGGTCGACGTACCAGCGGTGGTCGAGTACGCCTCGAGCCTGCCGGGGGTCGCCATAGCCCGCGAGTACACCTACATGTGCTCGGACCCGGGCCAGAACCTGGTGAAAGAGGATATCAAGACCTCGGGACTCAACCGGGTGATCGTTGCCTCTTGCTCACCCCGGATGCACGAGCCGACCTTCCGCAAGACACTGAAGGAAGCCGGGCTCAACCCGTACTTCCTGGAGATGGCCAACATCCGCGAGCAGTGCTCGTGGGTGCACGAGGACCACGCCGAAGCGACGGAGAAGGCCAAAAAACTGGTCGAGGCCGCGGTCGCCAAGGCGCTGGTGCTGGAGGCTCTCGAGGAGAAGGAAGTCGACGTCATACCGTCCTGCCTCGTCATCGGCGCCGGCATCGCCGGCATCCAGGCGGCGCTGGACATCGCGGACGCGGGCTTCAAGGTATACGTGGTAGAGAAGACGCCCTCCGTGGGCGGCCACATGAGCCAGCTCGACAAGACGTTCCCGACCCTGGACTGCTCGGCGTGCATCCTGACGCCCAAGATGGTGGACGTGGCCAACCACCCCAACATCGAGCTCATGACCTACTCGCAGGTCGAGGCGGTCGAGGGATACGTCGGCAACTTCAAGGCTACGATCCGCAAGAAGGCGCGCTATGTTGACGTCAGCAAGTGCACCGGCTGCGGCGTCTGCGCCGAGAACTGCAGGCTGGCCGGACGCATCCCGTCCGAGTTCGATGAAAATATAGGCATGCGCTCGGCCATCTACCTGCCTTTCCCGCAGGCCGTACCGGCCAAGTACACGATCGACCCGGAGCGCTGTCTGCAGCTGTCCAAGGGCAAGTGCGGCAAGGAGGGCCCGGCCTGCGCCGAGGCCTGCACCGCAGGCGCCGTGAACTTCGAGCAGGAAGACGAGCTGGTCGACATAGAGTGCGGCACGATAATCGTGGCCACCGGCTACGACGTGTTCGACGCCGCCCGCAAGCCCGAGTACGCCTGGTCCGACTACGCCAACGTCATCACCGGGCTCGAGTTCGAGCGGCTGGTGTCCGCGTCCGGCCCTACCGGCGGAAAGCCGCTGCTGGGCCGCGACAAGAAGGGCGAGGGAGGCTACCTGCCCCAGAAGGTCGCGTTCATCCACTGCGTGGGCTCGCGCGACAAGTCAGTGGGCAACGAGTACTGCTCGCGCGTGTGCTGCATGTACCTCGCGAAGCAGGCCCACCTCATCAGGGACAAGCTGCCCGAGGCCGACATCACCGTCTACTACATGGACGTCCGCGCGTTCGGCAAGGGGTTCGAGGAGTTCTACGACAGGGTCCGCCGGGAGGGCGTGCGCTACGTGCGCGGCAACCCCAGCGAGGTCTTCAAGAAGAACGCCGACCCCGAGGACCACACGCTGATCGTCAAGGTCGAGGACACACTGACCGCCCAGGCGCTGGAGGCCGAACACGACATGGTCGTGCTTGGCGTCGGCCTTGAGCCGCGGCATGACGTCCGAGAGATAATCGACCTGTTCAAGCTGTCGCAGTCCACCGACGGGTTCTTCATGGAGGCGCACCCCAAGCTGCGCCCGGTTGACACCGCGTCCGACGGCATATTCCTGGCCGGCTGCTGCCAGGGTCCCAAGGACATCCCCGACACGGTAGCCCAGGCCAAGGGCGCCGCGTCAAGCGCCCTCATACTGATAGCGTCCGGGAAGGTCAATGTTGAGGCCCAGGTGTCGTTCGTGACCTCGAGTGAGTGCCGCGGCTGCGGGTTCTGCGTCGAAGTCTGCCCGTTCGGCGCGATCGAGCTGGTGGACGAGAACCGCATGGGCAACATCGTGAAGGTCGCGCTGGTCAACGAGGCGCTCTGCAAGGGCTGCGGCTCCTGCGCGGCGGCCTGCCTGTCGGGCGCGATCCAGCCCAGGTCCTTCAAGGACGAGCAGATACTGCCCCAGATCGCAGTGCTAGGAGTGAGAACGTAATGAGTGAAGAGTACGAGCCCAACATACTCGCGTTCCTGTGCAACTGGTGCTCATACGCGGGAGCGGACCTGGCGGGGACCTCGAGGACGCACTACCTGCCGAACATCAAGATCATAAGGGTGATGTGCTCGGGCCGCGTCAATCCGCTGTTCCTGGTCAACGCCCTCCAGCAGGGCGCTGACGGGGTGCTCATCTCCGGCTGCCACCCGGGTGACTGTCATTACCTGGAGGGCAACTTTTACGCCAGGCGGCGCTTCATGCTGATGCGCAAGCTCCTCGAGCATGTCGGGGTCGACCCCGGCCGCGTCAACATGAGCTGGGTGTCGGCCTCCGAGGGCGCCAAGTTCAAGGAGGTCATCGACGAGACCGTCGCCAAGGCCAAAGAGGCGGGCCCCATGGATCAATTCAGACGGAGGCAGTTAAATTGGTAGACGAAACAATACTCAGGGAAAAGGCCAGAGAGGTCCTTGCCCGCGACGACGTGAGACGCCTTATCGGCTGGAAGCGCGGCACCTACGGGTACGAGTCCGCGCCGGCAGTCCTCAAGGACGCCTCCCAGGCCGACGAGCTCATCTTCGACCCCACCTGCGTGCAGAACCCGGCATCCTTCATAACCCTGGAGGAGAAGCTGCCGGTCCCGCGCGGCCAGGACCCTGACACCCGCAAGGTCGCCGTGCTGGTCAAGGGCTGCGACTCGCGCGCGGTGGTCCAGCAGCTGGTCGAGAAGGCGTACACCCGCGACGGCGTGATTGTGCTGGGCGTGCCGTGCACCGGCGTGGTGGACAGGCGCAAGGCGCAGAAGATGTTCGGCGATACCTCCGAGCCCGTGATGATCAAGGAGGAGGGCGACAAGTTCGTCTTCATCATCGACGGCGAGACCAGGGAAGGCCCCAGGGCCGAGCTGCTCGCGGACAAGTGCGTGCGCTGCCGCTTCCCCAACCCGCTGGTCTACGACGAGCTGGTGGCCGACGAGGTGGCGGTGTGGGGCGCGGACGAGTTCGCCGACGTCGACGAGTTCGAGAAGATGTCGCCGCCCGAGAAGTGGAAGTTCTGGGAGGAGCAGTTCTCCAAGTGCATCCGCTGCTACTCGTGCCGCAACGTCTGCCCGATGTGCTACTGCCTCGAGTGCGTGGTCACCAAGCAGAAGCCGCAGTGGACGCGCCGCTCGACCGACGTCAGCGAGAACACCGCTTACCACATCCAGCGGGCGTGGCACCTCTCGGGCCGCTGCATCGAGTGCGGCGAATGCGAGAGGGTCTGCCCGGTCGATATCCCGATAACGACACTCAACCGCAAGATGACCCGTGACGTGAAGGAGCTGTTCTCCTACGAGCCGGGCGTCGACGTCGAAGCCGAGCCGCTGTTGTCCTGCTACAATCCGCAGGACCCCGAAGAATACATAATGTAGGTGGGTGACATATGGGAGACTTCAAGTTCGCAAAAGACAAGCTGGCAGAGGTAGTCGGCGCTCTCAAAGACTATGAGGTGTTCGCCCCTGCGGCTGTGGGCGACGTCCTGCGGTTCAAGGAGGTCGAGGACGCCTCGAGCGTGAGCTTCGACTTCAAGAACACCAACGTCCCGCCCAAGGAGCTGATGTTCCCGGAGACGGAGACGCTGTTCAAGTTCAGGGTGGGCAAGACCGACATCGAGCCGGCCGTGCCCGATGAGAGCAAGAAGCGGCTGGTGTTCGGCATCCGTCCCTGCGACGCGATGGCCTACACGATAGTCGAGAAGCTCTACTCGTGGGACTACCCCGACCCCTACTTCGAGAAGAGGCGGGAGAGCAGCGTGCTGTTCGGGCTTGCCTGCAGCGAGCCGGTCCCCAACTGCTTCTGCACCTCGCTGGGCGGCGGTCCGGGCTCCGAGCAGGGGCTGGACGCGCTGATGTTCGACCTGGGCGAGACGGTCTACGTGAAGACGATCACCGACGCGGGCGACACGGTCGCAAAGGCGATGGGCCTGGAGGCTGCCGCCGACGCCGAGAAAAAGGCAGCCGCTGCGCAGGAGAAAGACGCGCTGGGCAAGATCAAGCGTTCTATCGACACCGAGGGCATCCCGGAGAAGCTCCCGTCTCTCTACGACCACCCGTTCTGGGAGCAGTTCTCCGACAGGTGCCTCTCGTGCGGGATCTGCACGTTCCTCTGCCCCACCTGCCACTGCTTCGACATCCAGGACGAGATGGAGGCGTTCGACGGCAGGCGCGCGCGCATGTGGGACACCTGCATGTTCCCCGAGTACACGCTGCACACGTCGGGGCACAACCCCAGGCCGACGCGCAAGGAGCGCACGCGCAACCGTATCAGCCACAAGTATTCTTACTTCCCGGAAAAGTTCGACGTGATAGCCTGTGTCGGCTGCGGCCGTTGCATCAACTACTGCCCGGTCAACATCGACATACTGGACATCCTCGAGAAGTCCAAGCAGGCTGAAGCCAAGGAGGCAAAGACGGCATGATGGACGAAAGCAACCCCTATCTTCCATATATAGTCAACATCGAGGACGCCTGGTACGAGACCCCCGTCGGCGACAGGGCGGTGAAGACGTTCAAGGTGAACTTCAAGGACGAGAAGGTGTGGGACACCTGGAGCCACAAGCCCGGCAACTGTGCCATGGTGGGGCGCCTCGGCATCGGCGAGTCCATGTTCTGCATTTCGTCTTCGCCCACCGAGGAAGGCTACCTGCGCTTCTCGATAATGCAGGCGGGCAAGGTCACCAGCGCGCTGCACGATCTGGAGGCCGGCGACACGATGACGGTCCGCGGGCCGCTCGGAAACTCGTTCCCCATGGAAGAGTGGGAAGGAAAGAACATCTTATCAATCGGCGGCGGCATCGGACAGGCGCCGCTTCGCCCGGTGATCAACTACGTGAGGGCCAACAAGGACAAGTACGGGAACCTCTCGGTGCTGTACGGCGCGAGGACCTCGGACCTTCACTGCTTCAAGAGCGAGTTCCAGGAGTACCAGGAGGAAGGCACCGAGTGCCACCTGGCGATCGACATCGAGGAGGAGGGGTGGAAGAACTTCGTGGGCTTCGTCCCCGACCTCCTGCTGGACGTGGCCCCGTCGCCCGATAACACCATCGCGGTGACCTGCGGCCCGCCCATCCTCATCAAGTTCGTGACCCAGGGTCTGGAGAGGCTCGGCTTCACCGCCGATCAGATCTACACCACCCTGGAGGAGCGCATGAAGTGCGGCATCGGCAAATGCGGCCGTTGCAACGTGGGCTCCCTGTACGTGTGCAAGGACGGACCGGTTTTCAGCTACGCGACGCTCAAGGAGATCCCCGAGGCGTTCGCCTGAGAAGACAGAATTAACACTGCGCATTGGGGCGGGCTTTAGAGCCCGCCCTTTTCGTTTGCCCGCTTCTACACGGGCTTCCGAAGTGAAAAAAATACCTGATACCAGGGAAAGCAAGGGGAGCAGGGTTGCTTGAAACGGTCAGGTGGTGACGGTCTCGGGGATTTCCTGACGCACCGGCTCGGCGCCATCGCCTGCTGACTTGCGTCCGCTGAAGAAGATGACGGACTTGACCTTGCGCGTGACAATCCTGGATATGCCGCGGGCCTCGAGCCCGGCCAGGAGCTCGTCCTCGGTCAACACCGGGCGGGTCACGTAGCCGAGTGCGGCGCCGACGCGTCCCATGACCATGTCGGTCATCAGGCGCTCTCCCCTGGCGTACATCGAGCCGGCCAGCTTGCCGTTGGGCTTGAGCACGCGCGCCATCTCGTCGAGGGCTTTGGGCTTGTCAGGGAACGCGTCCAGGCCGTTCATGGTGAGGATGCCGCTGAACGAGGCGTCGGCAAACGGGAGGCTGCCGACGTCGGTGCGCACCAGCATCACGTTGCCGAAGTCCTCGGCCCTCACCTTCTCCAGGGCGGACTCGAGCATCCCGCGGTTGTAGTCTGCGGCGATGAAGTCGAGGTTGGGCTGGAGGCTGTACTCACCGGCGGTGAAGACGCCGGTGCCGACTGGGATGTCCAGGAAGTAGCCCGGCTCGCAGTCGGAGGCGACGCTCTCCAGGAGCTCGAACAGCAGCGGGATGAACTTGGTGGTGCCCCACATGGCCTGGTTGAGGAACCGGTCGTAGGCGGTGGCGGCGGTGGCGTTCTTCTCGTAGCGGCGGCCCGCGATGCGGCTGAACGCCTTGTTGACGCGCTTCTGGCGGCCGTCGTCACCGCCGGGGACCAGGTCGGCGATCTCGTCGCGCACCCTGTAGGTGTGCAGGACCTGTCCGTCACAACAGTACGAGTAGACGCGCGGCTTGTAACGCATATCGCTGCCGCAGGCGGGGCACCTGAGCACCGAAGCTAGCCGCTCATGGTTCATCGGTACCATCCTCTGCGTCGGAGTCGTACTCGTCCTCGTCTCCGGCATGGCGCTCGGCGGTCGGCGTCGGCGCGAAGACTTCGTCGGGCCCGTCGACGGTGGCGGGGGCAACGCCGTCGGAATCTTCGTCGTCGTAGTCTCCGTCGTCGAGCATCTGCTCCAGCGCCGCGACCTCCCGGCTCCTGCTCTTGAACTGGTAGAGCATGACCACCCCGAAGAAGACGCCGATGGGGGCCAGGATCAGCGCTCCCCAGTCGTGCTTGCGCGCAAAGAACAGCACCACGAGGAGTACCGCGAGCGTGAAGCACCCGAGCCCCATGCCGAAATAGGCGTACTTATTGAGCCTCGCCTTGCGGAGCCCGGCAAGCACCTGTTCCCTGCTGGCCATCATTTCCTTAAGTCGATTGCTCATAATATTACCCGCCCGCGGCCGGCAATCCCTTTAACTGGACGATGGAGCCGGGACTGTCCCGCCCCGGTAGAAAACGGGGTCAGGCACTTTTCGCCGTTTTTTTCTATTCCCGCATGGGACAAACCGCACCAGGTGCTTTTCGTCCCGTTTTTTCCCCTCCCCCACCGAGTGGCGCCGCCGGCCGTGGGTCCCGCCGGGGAATGCATTATAATAGCCGGCATGAACTCAGCGGGAATGACGGCTTCGGTGGGCCAGGCGTTCACCGACCTGTGGCACAAGATCACAAACGTAGGGCCCAAGTGGCTGGTGGCGCTGGCGATCCTCATCATCGCCTGGCTGCTGGCGAAGCTGGTGCGCTGGTTGGTGCAGAAAGCCATCAGCAAGACGAGCACGCAGGGCCACATCGACCTGTTGATCGCCAGGACCGCTTCCGGGCTGGTGCTGCTCGCCGGCGTGGTCGTCGCGCTCAGCGAGATCGGTATGAGCTTCTCCGCGGCTCTGGCCGCGCTCGGCCTGGCATCCGTGGGTATCGGCTTCGCCCTGCAGGGAGTCCTGGGCAACCTCTTCGCCGGCATCGTGCTGCTGATCCAGCACCCGTTCACCATCGGGGACCAGATACGGGTAGGAGACCAGGAAGGCGTGGTCGAGAACATCAGGGTGCGCGACACGCAGATGCTGACCTACTCGGGCGAGCGGGTCTTCGTGCCAAACAAGACCGTGTTCGACAACCCGATCATCAACTACTCCTCGACCTCGACGCTGCGCATTGACCTGCGCGTCCAGCTTGCCGAGGACGCGGACGTGGAGGCGAAGCGGCGCCAGGCGCTGAAGGTGCTCGAGAGCACAGACGGAGTTCTGCAGCAGCCGCAGCCGGTGGTGCTGATCGAGCCGGAGAAGGACGCGGTGGTGATGGTGCTACGCTTCTGGGCGGACTCGGACCGCAACCGCGAGCTCAAGCTGAAGTCCGCGGTGATGGAAGCCCTCGAGTAGGCCTGCCTCTTTTTCAGTTATCTTTCGAGCTCGGAGAGGTAGACCTCGCGGTTCTCGCGCGCCGAGCGCATCACGGCGAGGGCGAACTCGAGCACCTCGCGCCCACGGCGCCCCGTCAGCACCGGCTCGGTGTCGTTCTTCACCGCGTCGATGAAGTGGTGGGTGGAGTCGCGGAAAGAGTCGGCCCAGTCCTGGGGCATGTCGTCGTACTTGGTGATCTTCCCGTCCCTGTACATGATCACCGGGGGCACGCCCAGCATGTCCGCCGTCCACTTCATGACCCAGATGACGCCCTTCTCGCCCGTGACCTCCATGCGCTCGTCGATGGCGTAGTACTTGCTCGCTATGTGCAGGTCCGCGCTCATCATCTCGTCGCAGATCCCGAAGACGTCCCTGTCCCCGCGGTACCTCCAGGCGACGACCGCGGGCGCGTCGATCGAGGTCCCGGGGAACATCTCCCGCGAGCCGATCCAGGCGAAGACCTTCTCCACGCTACCGAGCAGGTCTATCGCCACCGACCACTTGTGGTAGCCGTCGTCGAACAGGCACGGCCCTCCCCCGCACATCTCCTGCACCACACGCCAGGCCCACGACTCCAGCGGCACCTCCCAGCCTGTCGGCGCCATGCTCATGTTCATCTTGATGCGGACGCCCACGACGTCGCCGATCTCGCCCGCCTCGATCAATTGCTTCGCCCGCAGGTAAGGCGGGTAGAAGACGAAGTTCTCATACACCTTGAGCTTGCGGTCACAGCGCTCGGCCGTCGCGATCATGTGGTCCATCTCTTCCAGGGTGACCGCGGGCGGCTTCTGCAGGCTGACGTGCTTGCCCGCCTCGAGCGCGTCGATGACCATCTGCTCGTGCAGGAAGTGAGGGGTCAGGACCTCGACGATGTCCACGCCGGGGTCTGAGAGCAGCTCCTGGTAGTCGAGGTACGTGGCCGCCTCGCCGTACTCCGCGACGCGCCGATCGAGCGTCTCCTCGTCCAGGTCGCTGAACGCAACGACACGCGCGTCCTCGCGGTCGAGATACCCCAGGATGTTGAGGTCCATGATCCTGCCGCAGCCGATGAATCCAACCCCGAGCTCCGCCACATCCCTCTCCTTTTCCCCCGGTTTAAGCGCGGCCCCGCGGGCCGGCATCAGTACATTTCTCGCAGCGGGCCGTCAGGCCTTCGCATATAATACCAGAGGAGAAAGGATTCACCTGATGGAAGAACCCGCCATCGATGGCCGCAAGATCGTCGAGTTGCCCACTGTTCACAAAGCCTACCTGGTAGAGCAGACATACGGGACGCACACGGTGCGCTGCGGCGTGTGCAGGCGGCATTGCGAGATAGACCCGGGCGAGCGCGGCTCCTGCAGGACGCGCCTCAACCTGGAGGGCCAGCTCTACACGCTCACCTACGGCGACGTCATCGCCAGCGAGAGCAGGGCGGTCGAGCTCAAGCCGTTCTTCCACTACCATCCCGGCAAGACGATGCTCACCATCGCAACCGCTTCGTGCAACCTCGAGTGCCCCTGGTGCCAGAACCACGCACAGTCGGGCGCCGAGCCCAGGCCTCTGGTCGCACACCATGTTCCGATGCGGGACGTGGTCGACCAGGCGCGGGCCAACGGCGACGTGGGGGTCTGTATAAGCATCACCGAGCCGCTGATGCTGTTCGAATACTGCCTGGGGCTCTTCCGCGAAGCGGGCTCTGGCAGGATGGCCTGCGCGTTCGTCTCCAACGGTTACATGACCTCAGACGCGCTCCACATGCTGTCGCGCGCCGGGCTCGACGCAATTAACGTCGACATCAAGGGATCCGACCGCGTCTACCAGGACTTCTGCGGCGCGGCCGAAGGGGCTGTGCCGGCCTGGGAGACGGTGCGCAACGCGGCGGAGATGGGCATGCACGTCGAGGTCGTCCACCTGGTGGTGACTGGCCTCAACGACAACAAGAAGTCCTTCGCTGATATCATCTCCAGGCACCTCGAGTACGCCGGCGCGGACGTACCCCTTCACATCAACGCCTACTTCCCCGCCCACCGCTTCGAGGCGCCGGCCACGTCGGTCGAGTTCCTCCAGGAGGCGCACGGCATGGCGAAGGAGGCGGGCATCAACTTCCCCTACGTCGGCAACGTCCCAGGCCACAGGCTCGCCAACACCTACTGCCCCCAGTGCGGCGAGACGATGCTCGAGCGCTGGGAGGGAAGGCTGGAGCGCGACCTCACTGACGACTTCAAGTGCGTATCCTGCGGCTACGCGCTCCCGGTAGTCGCCTGATCCCAGGCCGCGCGGCCTCGCCGCTTCCTCACTGATATAATTACCGTGTTTGCCAGCCATGGAGGACAGATGGACTGCGACGTAGTCATCGCCGGCGGAGGGCCGGCCGGCTCCACAACCGCATACTACCTGGCGCGTCAAGGCGTGAACGTCATCCTGATGGACAAGTGCACGTTCCCGCGCGAGAAGATATGCGGGGACGGCATCGCCCCGCGCGCCGTGCGCAACCTCTATAAGATGGGCCTGCAGGAGCGCTTCGACGGGGAGTTCAACAAGTTTCACGGCTTCCGGTTCGCCGGCGCGGGCAAGTCGGTGGTGGAGACCCCCATACCGCGGCTGGCTCGGTTCCCCGACCACGGGTACATCGTGCGGCGCGTCGACTTCGACAAGATCCTCCTCGACTACGCGCGCGAGCACGGCGTCCAGGTGTGGGAAGACTGCAAGGTCACCGAGCCCATCGTCGAGGGCGGGCGCGTCGTCGGGGTCAGGGCGAAGCAGGGTGGCGAGGAGATCGAGGTCAGGGCGCCGGTGACGGTGGGCGCGGACGGCCCGCACTCGGTGCTGGGAGCCAGGATGTGCCTGCTGGTCAACGACCCGCAATTCCTGGGCATATCCATCAGGCAGTACTGGGAGGGAGTCGAGGACATCGGCGACTACCTCGAGGTCTACCCCGAGCGGGAGGTCAGCCCCGGCAGCGGCTGGATCTTCCCGGTCACGCGCGATGGGGTCGCCAACGTCGGCGTGGGTGCCAT
This sequence comes from Actinomycetota bacterium, assembly GCA_003157385.1. GTDB lineage: Bacteria > Actinomycetota > Geothermincolia > Fen-727 > Anoxymicrobiaceae > FEN-680. The sequence continues at coordinate 11,260 of PMJJ01000108.1, forward strand.
GCTCTACCACATGGAGCGCGACAAGATCAGCCTGCACAAGTTCTTCGAGACGATGATACATGACACCGAGCACGTCGCCCCCAAGCTGAAAAACGCGAAGCCCATATCCCCGCTGCGCGGCGCACTGCTGCGGTGCGGGCTCGGCGGCAGCAAGGTCGAGTGCCCGGGGATGATCCTGGTCGGCGACGCCGCCAGCATGACCAACCCGGTGAGCGGCGAGGGCATCACCTACGCGCTGGAGACCGGAGAGATGGCGGCCGACCACATCATGGGGAGCCGCATGAGCGGGCAGGGCTTCCACATCGACCCCGACGGGGACTCGTTCCGCGACAAGCTCGTCGACCGCTACCAGCATTACTTCAACCACGGTCTCATGAGCATAAAGTGGGGCAACCGGACGTCGTTCATGCGGCCGCTGCTGGCGGTCACCAGCAAGAACGCCGCGTTCCGGACCTACATGGTCAAGTCGCTCATGTACCTCAAGCACTAGGGCGGTCCGCCTTTGAAGGTCACGTTCGTCTACCCCGATTTCTTCCAGTACCCCGACGGCACTTTCATGCCCGAGGGAAGGATCTACCTGGGCGTCGCCTATCTCTCCGCCGTCCTCAAGCGGGCCGGGCACGAGACGGCGCTGGTGCACGTGGTCGAGCCGCCCGAGCGCGAGTGGCTGTTGCAGCGGGTGAAGGCCACGTCGCCCGACCTGGTCGGCTTCTCCAGCACCACGCACATGTTCAGGCACGTGGCGCGCTGGGCCGGCTGGCTCGCGGCCGAGATGGACGTGCCGGTGGCCTGCGGGGGCGTGCACCCCACCATCGCTACGGATGAGGTCGCCAAAACGCGCGGCATAGACTTCGCCGTGGTGGGAGAAGCCGAGGACACGCTCCTCGAACTCTGCGAGGCGCTCATCTCCGGCGCCGACCCCTCGGGGATCGCCGGGCTCTGGGCCTCGCGCCCGGACGGGTCCGTCGCGCGCAACCCGGCGCGGCCTCTTGCGACCGACCTCGACTCGCTGCCCTTCCCGGACCGGAGCATCTTCGACCCGGCCCTGTTCTGCGCCGACCAGCATCCTCGCGGGACGCTGATGGCCTCGCGCGGATGCCCGTTCAACTGCACCTACTGCTCGAACCACGCGCAGAAGAGCGTCTACCCCAACCCCGAGAAGTACGTGCGCTACCGCAGCCCCGGCAACGTCGTCGCCGAGATCGAGCAGATGCTGGCATCCGACGGCGCGATTGAGTACATCCGCTTCGACGACGACATCCTCACCACCGACCGCAAGTGGTTCGCCGAGCTCTCGGCGCTCTACCGCGAGCGCGTGCGCATGCCGTTCATCTGCAACTCGCGGGTGAACTTCATGAGCGAGGAGCTCGCCGGTGCGCTGGCGGAGATGGGTTGCGAGGTGGTCTGCATGGGCATCGAGAGCGGCAACGCCCGATTCCGCGAGGAGGTGCTCAACCGGCACATGTCGGACGCCCAGATCACACGGGCCTTCGCCGCCTGCCGGGACGCCGGGATGAAGACTGTATCGACCAACATGTTCGGGCTGCCGCTGGAGGACACGTCCATGGTGCTCGACACCATCAAGATGAACGGGCGCTGCCACCCGGACACCATCCAGGTGTCGACCTTCATCCCTTACCCGGGCACCGAGCTCTTCAAGCTCTGCGAGGAAAAGAGCTTGATCGAGGGCGAGCGGGTGGACTCGATCTTCGCGGGCCGCTCGCCCCTGCGGCCCTCGAGCAACAGCTGGGAGGACACCGCGGCCAAGAGCAACTTCCACACGCTCGCCTACACCTACGGGAAACTGTTCGACGCCAGGCCGGCCGCCGCGGGCAGATTGGGAGAGCGGACTCTCGACGGGCTGCTGCTGGGGCGGCACGCTTCCGGCGCCAGGCGCCGCGCCTTCGAGCGCTTCGCGGCCTGGGCCGACGGACGCTGGCAACCAGAGTGGATCAAATACTGATTATTCAAGAAAGTTGTCTGACCCTATTCTTGGATTTGGCGTGATTACCAATCCTGACCTTGGAGTCATTCGCGCTTCCCTTTTGATATAATCCCTTTGCTTGGATACCTGGATCAAGAGGGAGGCCGTGATGGGAAAGACCGTCGTCATCGGTGGTGGCACAGCCGGACTTGCTGCAGCCTACACCTTGGAGAGAGCGGGGGCGGACTACGTCGTCATCGAGAAAGGCGACTTCTGCGGTGGGAGGATCTACGGCGTCGAGAAGGAGGGGTTCACACTGGACCTCGGGGCGCAGTTCTTCTTCACCAGGTACCACACTACCTACGACCTCATGCGGCAGCTGGGCATCTACGAGCAGCGCGTGAAGTTCGCGAAGCCGGTCGGCATCCTGCGCGACGGCACCGTGCACGTGATCTCTCCGAGGATCATGGACAATCTCAAGCACCCCACCGCGGGCCTGAAGTTCGGCGCACTCTCCAACAGCGGCAAGAGGCGCGGGCTCAAGGTCGCGATCGACTTCCTCCGCATGGGCAAGAAGCTCGACTTCGACGACCCGCTGAAGGCGATCGAGCTCGACAACGTCTCGGCGGCGGAGTACGCGCGCAGGCGTTGGGGGGACGAGATACTCGAGTACGGCATCCAGCCCATCGACAGCGCGCTCTCGCTGGGCGACCCCGAGGAGCTCTCCGCGGCCTACGGGATGGGTCTGGCCTGGTACGCGATAGCGGGTTTGAGCACGACTACCAAGGGCATCGGCCTCCTGGCCGAGTCGCTGGTCAAGAACGTCAAGAACGTGAGGATGAACACCGCGGCCACCAGGATCGTGATGGAGAACGGCAAGGTCAAAGGGGTGGAGGTCTCGAGCGACTCCGGCAAGGAGACGATCGACGCGGACCAGGTCATATGCGCCACCCTGGCTCCCCAGGCCGCCAGGCTTCTCGGCGAGCTGCCCGCGGCGATGCTCGATATCCTCACGAACGTGAAGTACAGCGCCTGCACCCACGTCATGATGGCCACCAAGGGCAAGATGATCGACGACATGTACGCTATCGCCACTCCCCGCCGCGAGGGCCTCTCCGTGGCCGGCTTCGTGGACAACGCCAACAAGTCCCCCGGCTACGCGCCGCCGAACACCAGCCTCATGCACTGCTTCACCTATGGCAGGTTCGCCCGCGAGATGCTCGACTGGGACGACGCCAGGGTCACCCGCAAGATGATCGACGAGATACAGAGTGTCATCCCGCGGTTCCCGGATGAGCCCCTCTTCACCGAGATCTTCCGCTGGCCCGAGGCCGTGTGCCTCTCCGGCCCTGGACAGATCACCGCCGTGCAGAAGCTGAAGATAGGCCTGCGCGACTACGAGGGCCTGCACCTAGTGGGCGAGTACTTCGGGATGCCGTCGGTAGAGGCCGCGCTCCACTCCGGCGTCAAGGCGGCGAAGAAGGTACTGGCATAGCCCTGGAGAAGGGTCCGGCAGGCTGATAGACCTCTTTGTCATCGGCATTGGGCCGGTGTTACAATCCTGGCGGGATGGCGGGAATTCGCCATGCTTGCGGCTTTAACATTCAGTCTTATGGAATTGCACAACAGTATTAAAGCGCTCGTCATCGAAGATGACCGCGAGATGGCCAACCTCTTGAAGAGGATCATAGGCAACAAGTTCTCGTTTGACGTCGAGGTCGCTTACGACTGCGCGACCGCGCGCCGCCGCCTCCTGGAGCAGGACTTCGACATCGTCACCCTCGACTACCGCCTCCCCGACGGCGCCGGCCTCGATCTCCTCGACGAGATCACCGAGGGCGGCCGTGACCACCCTCCCGTCATCATGGTCACCGGCCACGGCGACGAGGAGACCGCGGCGCGCTCGTTCAGGTCGAGGGCATCGGGGTACGTGGTCAAGGACGCCAAGCTGCCGGAGATGCTGGTGGACGCCGTCGAGAAGGCGATCGCGGAGATAAGCCTCAAGCGAGTCGAGAAAGAGCTGCTGGAGGAGAAGGTCTTCATCGAGGACGCCCTGAACGGCCTGCCCGACCTTTTCATGGTCATCAACACCGAGGGCAAGTTCTTCCGCTGGAATGAGAAGGTCAGCGAGATCAGCGGCTACAGCAACGCCGAGGTCTCCAACATGAACGTAGTCGAGCTCTTCCGCGAGGAGGACCGGCCCAGGTTGATCGAGGGGATGCGGCAGCCGCGCGACGAAGGCTACGAACTCGAGGAAGTGGTGCTCGAGACCAAGCAGGGCGAGCGGCGCTACTACGATCTGGCGGGGCGCATGCTCAAGAACTACGACGGCATAACGGTCGGCTACAGCGGCATCGGGCGCGACGTCAGCGAGCGGGTCAAGGAGCGCGAGGAGCTCAAACGCAACCGCGACATGGCGGAGGCCGCCGCCAGGGCCAGCGAAGCTCACTTCCGGTCCATCATGGATAACGCCGTCGGGGTCATCGCGATCCTCGACTCCATGACCAACGTCCTCGATATCAGTCCGTCGATAGAGAAGGTCCTGGGCTACACCCCGGAGTTCACGATGGGCAAGAGCGTCCTCGACTTCGTGCACCCCGATGACAGGGACAGGGTGTTCGCGGTCCACACCGGGGTCGCCGAAGGCGAAGGGGAGAGCGACGCCGCGGAGTGCCGCTTCAAGCACGCGGACGGCACCTGGCACTGGCTCCTGGTCTCGGGAAGGATCTTCCAGGCGGAAGGGGACGTGCGCATCATAGTCGACGCGCGCGACATCACGGAGAGCCGCGCGGCGCGCGAGGCGCTGCGGGAGAGCGAGTGGCGCTACAAGAGCATCTTCGCGCTCACGCCGGACTTCGTCTTCCTGATGAACCCGCAAGGCCGCCTGGTCGAGGTCAGCAAGGCCGTGGTCGACCGCATCGGGCTCCCCGTCGAGGAGATACTGAAGACGAGCGTGATGGACTATTTCGCGGGCGACGACCCCAGCCAGATGCTGGATGCGTTCAAGACCGTGAACGCGGGCCGTGAGGTCAGGGGGCTCGAGGTCCCGGGAAAGACGGCCAAAGGGCCGGTCCACCTCTACGATGTGAACGGGGCCCCCATAATCGAGGACGGCGAGGTCGTGGGAATACTGGTGCTCGCCAGGGACATCACCGGCCGCAAGAAGACCGAGGAAGAGCTCAAGCGCCTCAACCGCGAGCTGGATGGATACGCGCAGACGGTCTCACACGACCTGAAGAACCCGCTCACGACCATCAAGCTCGCCGCCGATCACCTGGGCCAGCTTTGGGCGAAGCGAGACAGCGTCGATGACCTCGATGCGGAAGTGAAACGGGTCGCCGAGATCCTCAAGGCCAGCACCACCCAGGCTGAGAACCTGATCGCGGACCTGCTGTCGCTGGCCAGGGCCAGCCAGCAGCCGGAGGTGGTCTCGGTTGTCGACGTCCGCGCGACCGTGATGAGGATTATCGAGGAACACGAGCCCGTTGTAGCCGAAAGGGGCGTGTCGTTCATCGTCGCCGACGACCTGGGGAAAGTGCGGGCGAACCCGACACACGTCTACCAGCTCTTCAGCAACCTCATCGACAACGGCATCAAGCACAACCACAATCCGTCGCCGGTCGTCGAGGTCGAGTACCTGGGCGACGGGTCCGCCGGGCACGTCTACCGCGTCAGAGACAACGGCGACGGGATACGGCCCCAGGACGCCGACAGTATCTTCCTCCCCTTCTTCAAGGGGGAGGACGGCTCCACGGGTATCGGTCTCACGATCGTGGAAAAGCTGGTCAAGCTGTACGGCGGCGAGATCAAGGTCTACGCGAACGGCGGGGCCTGCTTCGAGTTCTCCCTCAAAGACCGCTGAGTGGGGACAGGTACTTTCCACTTTATTTTCTACTCATACGATTGGCTTGCCGATTGAATTCGAGGACACATGTCCGGAGTAGAAAAGAAATGGAAAGTACCTGTCCCCAAGCTAGTGGCCGCGGACGCCGAGGATCGTCGTCACGGTCCAGGCGAGCAGCGACGAGAGCATCAGCGCGAACGCCAGGCTTCCTCCCGTCAGAGCGCGCAGGCGCATCGATATCTTGGCCATGCCGGCCAGGAACGGGGCCGCGAACACCAGCACCAGCACCAGCGGCAGCGACAGCACGTACAGGTGTATCGAGACACCCAGACCGTTCATCAGGGGCAGCAGTGCGAAAATGAGCACCAGGTCCAGGACGACCGTCCTCACCAGCAGCACCTTCCACTGGCTCGTCTCGCCATCGGGCGCCTTCAGCGCGGGGTAGGCGAGCTTGTAGAACAGGTAGTCCTCGAGCCAGAACGCGCCGCCTATCACCACGATCCCCAGGATGAAGAACGCGGGCATCATCGGAAAGACCCTGGGGAGCAGCAGCGGCCCACCGATGGCCGCCAGCACCACGACCGTCAGCACCACGGGGATGAGCCCGTAGCCCGCGCTCCTGACCCACCTGCCTGCTCCCTCGCGCATCTTGGACCCCAGCTTGCCGGCGGCCGATGCTCTCAAGGCCACGAACACCATCAGGGCGATGAACAGCGGCAACAGGATAAGGGTCCTGGCCAGGTTGAAGATCCCCGTCTCGTTGATGACCATGTAAGGCGCTAAAGATGTCATCCCGAACAGCTTCGCCAGAGGCATCGCCAGCAGCGACGCCGCCAGGACGGGCAGCGCGTAGATGAGGACGTCGAGGAAGCCCCTGGTCGAGGGGCCGTCGAATACCGGCTCTACCACTATCTCCACGCCATCGGGGAACAGGCGGTGGCGCGTCAGCGAAAGCGCGCCGATGACCAGCAGCAGCACGCCGATCCCCAGCACCAGAAGGCCCAGCACCCTCGTCACCAGGAACGGCGCCTTCAGGCTCACGGCCGCGGGCATTCCCGCGCTCTGCTTGATCCAGTCGACCGCCTGCGCCGTGATCGCGCCGCTCATGAGCTCGCTCAGGTGGTCATCGTTGGTCACCACCAGCTTGCGGGCGGTTCCGTCCGCGAAGCTCCCGTAGGTCACGCTCTCCTTGACGTTCGGCTCCGGGCCGATCCGCCGGGCGCTCGCGGTCGCCTTCTCGATTATCTGGTCCTCCCGGTCGACACTGACCATCTCGTCGACGCTGCCGATCTCCAGCAGGTAGTTGGGAGGCTTGGTGTCGTTGACCATGTTGACCATGTTGAAGCGCGCGTCGTTGTCCGGCGCGTTGATATCCAGCTTGGGGGCGAATACTGTGAAGAGCCACGACCTGCCCACGAACGCGTCGATGGGGCCCATCATGTCGGTCATGACGTCCTTCCAGCTGGTCCAGCACCAGACGGCCACCACCGAGGAGAACGTCTTATCCTGCTGCACCACGCCGGCGCGCGTCGCGGTCACCCCGCCCAGCGAGTGCCCCATGGCGGTGATGTGGGCGGCGTCCACCTCGGGCACGTTCTTGCGCATCCAGGCGCCCGCGGCAAGCATGTCGTTCGCCTCGTCGCTGGCCATGGCGGACGCGCCGCCGGAGCGCCCGTGGCCCCGCAGGTCGATCGAGAGCACCACCAGACCCTCCTTGGCCATCTCCCGGGTCATCTGCACGTACCACTCCTTGCAGCCGGTGAACCCGTTTGCGAAAACGACTCCGGGGACCTTGCCGGTGATCTGCCCGGGCGGTTTGATCAGTAGGCCTGAGATGGTGATCGGGTTCTGGTCGAACCCCTCGGTGGTGAACGAGACCCGCTGGTAGACGACCCCACCAGTGCTTGTCTTGATGACGAAGAAGCCCAGGACCACCAGGATGAGCCCGATCGCCAGCAGTATCATCCAACGCTTGCCCCTGCGGGGCGCCTGGTAGGTCACCGCGGCGGCGGGTGGCTGTTGCTCCGAACTCGTGGGAGTCTGCTGCTGAACGACGGGTGACTGCGGCGCAGCCGGCGCTCCAGCAGGTACGGGTGGCTGAGTCACGGCTGGTGTTTGCGGTGCCGCCGGTGGCTGAAGCCCCTGCCGCCCCGGTGGGACGGGTGCCGGAGGCCGGCCGTCGTCGATATCGCTCAAGTGCTCTCCGTTCCGGTCAGGTCCTGGCAGGGGGCACGGTCCGTCCCCCGGGTAAGTATATCGCTAGCTGACGAGTTGCAACCATGCGCGGACGACAGGGCTCCTCGAAGAAAACGCCCCGCTATGGTATTTTCTTCTTGTGAAACGGCAAGTGGTTGGCAGTCCCCAAGATAAAGCTCCGTCCGAGCAGCGGGTCCTGGCGCGGATCAAGGTCCTGGCGGTCAGCGTTTACCTCCTCAGCCTCGCGATGATCGCGTCCAGCGCGGCCATCGACGCGTCGTACGGCGATGACAGCAAACTGGTCCCGATACTCATAGCCGCGGTGGCCGCGGTCCTGGTGGGGCTGGTCACGCTGTTCGCCTACGAGTTCGCCCGCGTCTCGATCGTTCGGCTGCGCGAGGCTGAGTCGGCCCGCGCGGAGGCGGAACAGGAGCTGAAAGATGTACGCGGAAACGAGCAGGCGCTCTTGAACGCGGCGATCGCTCCGGCCGCGCTGGTCGACATGCACGGCAACATCCTGGCGGTGAACGACAGGACCGCCAGCCTGCTGGGCACCACGCCTGAAGCGCTCGTCGACAAGTCGATCTCGGAGCTGGGCGCCCTGGAGGTCCCCGTTTCCTTCAGGGACCTTCGCGACACGATCGCCTCCGACAAGAAGATGATACAGTACGTGATCACCCACCAGGGCAAGCACTACCGCCACACCGTCGCGCCCGTGTTCGACGACAGCGGCGAGGTGGTGCGGATGGCGATCCTCTCGCTCGACGTCACCGAAGAGGTCGACATGAGGAAGATGGTCGAGGAGTCCGAGGAGAAGTACCGCAACCTGTTCGAGTCCTCCTTCGACGGCATAGTCTACGCGGACGCGTCGGGGAGCATCCTGGACTGCAACCAGTCCTTCGCCGAAATGCTCGGCTACGAAAGAGACGAGCTGCTGGGGCTCAGCCTCTGGGACATCACGCCCGGGGAGTGGCACTCGGTGGACCGCGAGGTCCTCGAGAACCAGCTCTTGAAGTCGGGCCACTCCGACCGGTACGAGAAGCAGTACCTGCGCAAGGACGGCTCCGTCATCCCCATCAGCCTGATGTCGTGGACGGTGACCGACGACTCGGGAGAAGTCCTGGGAGCCTGGGCCCGGGTCGAGGACACCAGCGAGAGGAAACAGTACGAGGTCTTCATCCGCCAGACGATCGGCCGCCTGGAGCAGGCCAACGAGAGCCTGCGCGAGATGGACCGCCTCAAGACGGAGTTCGTGGGGATCGTCTCCCACGAGCTGCGCTCGCCGATCGCCGCGGTCGAGAGCGGGCTGGTCGCCTTGAAGGCCCTGGGCGACGAGGCCACTGCTCAGCAGCGCGACGACCTCATCGCCATAGTCGAGCGCGGGATGCGCAGGCTGGGCAGCCTGGTGGACGACCTGCTGGACATTACCAGGATCGAGTCCGGACAGCTCAAGCTGGAGCTGCGCCCGGTGGACGCGGTCGAGCTGGTCGGTCGGGTCATGGAGCTCTACCAGTCGCGGTTCCAGGCCAAGGGCATCGAGCTGGAGCTCGAACACACCGACTCGGCGCAGAAGGTCCTCTGCGACTCGCGCAGGATCGAGCAGGTGCTGACCAACCTCCTCGACAACGCACTCAAGTTCACCCCGGAGGGCGCCGTCATCATCAGGATCGACGGCACGCCCAGCCGCGTGATCTGCACGGTCACCGACTCGGGGCCCGGGATCCCGCCCAGCATCCACCAGCAGGTCTTCGACAAGTTCTTCTCGGTGGGCTCGCCCGACGGGAACCAGGGCGTGGGGCTGGGCCTGGCGATATCCAGGGGGATCGTCGAGGCGCACGGGGGGCGCATGTGGGTGGAGAGCCGCAGGGGCTCGGGAGCGACCTTCGGTTTCGAGCTTCCGCAGGACAACCCGATCAGCTGAGTGCCCCATTTACGGAGCGGGGCACTTACGCTCGGGCTCAGTCCGCCCGCTCCTTGGTCATCCTCGCCAGGTCCAGGCGCCACAACCTTCGCACCGAGGGCAGCTCCGAGACGAGCATGACGGCAATCGCCGCGACCACCACGAACAGGATCGTCACCCAGGAGATGACGGTGTCTGGCGCCAGCCTGTCGGAGGTGAGCAGCTTGGCGATGACCACCCACTCCAGCACGCGCCCCAGAAGGATCCCCGGGATGAGCGCGGCCACCACCACCGTCGCGGTCTCCACCGTCAGGAAAGAGAAGATCATCCCGCGGCCCGCGCCCAGCGTCCGTATCGTGGCGATCTCCCTCCCCCGCTCCAGCAGGTTGACCGTGATCATCGAGAAGATGATGGCGAAGCCCATCGCGAACGCCATCACGTAGAAGATTATGAAGAGAGCCTTGATCGCGCCCACCAGCTCGTCGAATATCCGCAATATGCCGCCCTTAGTGATGACTTGAGCCACCTCGGGCAGGTCGCGCACCTGGTTGGCCACGGCCGTCTCGGAGTGCCCCGGCTTCACCCTCATCACCACCCCGTTGAACTGGTCGGGCTGGCCGTTGAGGCGCGTGGCCAGGGCCTGGACATAGGCGAGGTTGACGTAGCATACACCACCGAACGGCTCGGCGACGAAGCCCGCCACCCTGAACGGGAGCGAGCCGACCTGTGTGCTTATCGTCACGATGCTCCCTTTCTTGACCGGGAGCTTGGTGGTGATGCCGTGGTTGAGAAGGACCTGCGCCGGGCCGGGCGTTCGAGCCGAACCGGCCGTCGGGTAGAGCCCGTGCATCGTCGATCCCTCCTGGAACGCCTGCATCTGCACGTCCGAGGACTTGCCTCCGGCGAGCACCCGCGCGGGCACGTCGATGAACGGCTCGGCGACGGCGACGCCGTCGATCGCCTTCACCCTGGCCAGTATGTCGCGGCCTATCGGCTGCGGCCAGGCCGCGGCGACGTCCCATCGAAGGACGCCGTGCAGGTACTTGCTGACCGCGAAGTCCACCGAGTCCTTGCCGCCGCTGGCGGTTATCATCAGGGCGATGGTGCCGATGACGCCGAGCAGGGTGAGGATGGTGCGGCGCCTGTTCCTGCCCAGGTTGCGCAACGATATTCGCAGCCAGGAAGAGGTGCCCAGCCTCTCGTGTATCTTCGAAGCGCGCACGGGCCGCACCGGCATCAGGGCGACTCCCGCCTCTGTCCGCATCGCGTCGGCCGGCTTCATCCGCACCGCGTGCCGCGCCGGGATCACCGCCCCCAGTATCGCGAAGAGAAGCCCCGCCCCCACGCCCGCCAGCACTATGACCGCGTTGAGCCCGGTCTTGATCAGCGGGAGGCCGAAGACGTTGGCGTAGATGTGGGCGTACACCCGTGAGAGGAAGTAGCCGGCGATCACGCCTATGGCTCCGCCCAGCACCCCCAGCACGACCCCGTAGCCGATATAGTGCTCGGAGATGATCCCGCGCTCGTAGCCCAGCGCCCTGGTGACACCAATCTCTCTCTGCTGGGAGAAGACGATCTGGGTCATCGTTATGTAGACCGCCAATGAGGCGACCGCCAGCAGCAGCAGCGAGAAGAACAGCGCGATGCGGCCGATGTCCTTGAGCTCCAGGTCGAGCGTCATCGCGCCGGGCTCGTTGGGTCCGGAGGTCAGGCCGGTGACGCCGTAGGGGGCCATAACGTGGCCGGCGGCGTCCATGGTGACGTCGAGCTTCTTCTGGTCGTGGACGCGCGCGACCACCTCGTCGATCTTGCCGTCTACCCCGAAGAGCGTGGCGGCGTCCGAGTAGCGCATGAAGATGACGCCGAACTGGGCCGGGTCAGTGACGTACTCGGCGCGGCTGCGGACCAGGCGCAGATACTCGGGGCTGACCGCCACGCCCGACACGCGGAACGGCACCTCGCCGCTGTCGCGCTTCACCCGCACGGTGGCGCCCGGCGTGACGTGCAGCACCTCGGCAGCGTGGCGCTCCAGCAGGCAGTATCCACTGCCGGCCGGCAGGTACGTCCCGCTGTCGATGATGACGCCGTTGACGGTCGGGCGCCCGACGTCGGGCACCGAGATGATGCGCAGGGTCAGCCTGTCGGCCTTGATGCTCCCCTGCGCCTCGCGCACGATGCGGCCTTCGGCGGCGCTGACGTTGGGCAAGGCGCCGACCTGGGCAGCCGAGCTCGCCGGCGCGTTCTGCGCGGTCACCGATAAATCTTCGTAGGACGTGCGCTTGTAGATGTCGTGGACCGAGTTCTCCAGGTCGCGGGTGGCGAGCAGCGGCCCTGTGAACATTATTATTCCCAGCGCGACCACCGCGACTATGGCTCCGACCTGGGCCCAGTGGGTCACGAGGTCGCGCAGGAGCTTCCTGTTGAGACGGCTCAAACGATTCCTTTCGGCTTACGTTGCGGCCTTCGATATAATCTAACGGTGAAACAGGCCGCGAGGCGCGGCGCCAATAGGAGGTTACCAGATGGATGTTTTCGAGGCTATCGAGGGCAGGCGCAGCATCAGGAAATACAAGAAGAAGCCCGTCCCCGACGACTTGCTGGACAAAGTGCTGGAGGCGGCGCGCATCGCGCCCTCGACGTCGAACACCCAGTCGTGGAAGTTCAAGGTCGTCACGGACCCCGCCGTGCGCAAGCGCATAAGGGACGTGGCCTACGGGCAAAGGTTTGTAGAGGAGGCGCCGGTGGTCATCGCCTGCTGCCTGGATTTCGCGGCCTTCAAGGAGAGAGGAAGGCAGACCCTGAAGCTGGTCCTGCGCGGTGTGCGACCCAGCCTGGAGATGGTGCTGCGCTCCGTGCGCGGCAACAAGGACAAGGACTTCGACCCCGAGCGCGTGGTCATNNTGGGGACCTGCTGGGTGAGGGCGTTCGACCCGCCCGCGGTGAGCGAGATACTGGACCTGCCCGAGGAGATGGTGATCGTCAACCTGCTGACGCTGGGATACCCTGACCAGAAGCCGGCCGCTAGGCCGCGCAAGAAGCTGGAGGAGATCCTGCTGTAATTCGTTGGCGTTAATCGGTAAGCGGAATTGGGCCGGGGGCAGGGTGAGCCTTTTGCGNNCCCCAACCATTTGATGTTGCTACCCCGCCTGCGAGTTACGCCGAGTGGCCTTCGCCCTTCACCTCGTCGTAGAGCACTTTCTTCATGACCTTGCCCAGCGGGGTCAGCGGGAGCGAGTCCCGGAAGACGACCTCCGAGGGAACCTTGTACTTGGCGAGCCTCTCGGCCGCCCACTTCTTGATGTCGTCCCCGGTCGGCGGCTCGGCGCCGGGCATGGGGACGATGTAGACGCGACCGACCTCGCCCATCACAGGGTCGTGTATGCCGATGACAGCGTTGAAGAGCACGGCCGGGTGCGACTGCAGCACCTCTTCCACCTCGGGCGGGTACACGTTCTCGCCGCCCCTGATGTACATCTCCTTCTTACGCCCCAGGATGTATAGGTAGCCGTCCTCGTCCAGCTTGCCCATGTCGCCGGTGTGAAGGTAACCATCCCCGGTCAACACCAGTGCCGTCTCGTCAGGGCGTTTGTAGTACCCCTTCATGACAGCGTCGCCCTTGATGCAGATCTCGCCCTCCTCGCCCGGCGGCAGGAACATCCCGGCCGCGTCCATTATGGCCAGCTCGATGCCCTCGTTGGCTTTGCCTACGCTGGTCGACAGGCGTTCGAACGAGTCCTCGTCGGCGCGGCAGAATGTTATCGCCCCGCTGGTCTCAGACATCCCGAAACCGTTGGTGAGGTAGACACCGAACTTCTCCTTGGCCTGGACGAAGACCTCTCGCGGCGTCGGGGCCGCGGATACGACCGCGGCGCGCACCGAGGAGAAGTCGTACTTGTCGAGGTCAGGCACCATCATCATCAGTATGTACTGCGCGGCCACCTGGCCCAGCACCGAGATCTTTTCTTTCTGGATGGTCTCGAGCACCTCCTGGGGTATGAACTGGTCGAGTATCACCAGCGTGCCTCCCGAGTAGAGCATAGAGATAATGGCCATCACTCCGCCGCCGACGTGGTTGACCGGGATGTCCAGCAGCAGCCTGTCGACGCCCGTCACACCGGAGGCGGAGAGCTGCCCCCTGGCGTAGGAGATGAGGTTCTTGTGGGTGAGCTCGGCGCCCTTGGGCACGCCGGTGGTGCCCGAGGTATAGACCATGAAGGCAGTGTCGTTCTCGTCGACCTGCTTGCGCGCCTCGGCGAGCGCCTCGCGCTCCATCTTGGTCGGCTCGCGGAAAAGCTCCGTGCCGGGCACGGCCTCCGGGACCCTGGCCACCTCCTCGTCGGTACCCACGACCACGACGGTATCGACCCCGGGGCACGACGGCCTGATCTTGTTCACGATGTCCAGGAAATCGACGCCCCCGAAGCCGGGCACCGTCACCAGGAACGAGGAGTCCGAATTGTTGACGATGAAGCCGGCCTCGAGCTCGGCGAAGCGCACCGAGACCGGCACCGCGCACGCGCCGATGGACGCCGCCGCGATGTAGCAGAAGCAGTACTGCGTCCCGTTGCCCATGTATAGGGCGACTTTGTCGCCACGCTTCACGCCCATCCTGACCATGTTTGCCGCGACCGTGTCGACGTTGTCCAGGTACTCCCGGTAGGATACGCGTTTCTCGTAGAAGACGATCGCCTCTTTGTCGGGTTCCTCCGCGGTGTGCAGCTCCAGCACTTCGTTCAACAGCATCCCGTGCCCCTCCCTGTCGCTCACTGGCTTTTCGCGGCCCGCCGGGCGGCGCGGCCGCTGGCGCGGGCTCAGGTCCCGCTAACGGTCAGGCCCTCGACGAGGATGGACGGTGTCCCGATGCCGCCCAGTAGCGGCGTGAAACGCAGGTCGCTGCCGACCCCCACGATGCCTTTGAGTATCCCGTCCATGGTGCCGGCGATGGTCACTTCCCTGACCGCGTGCACCGGCTGGCCCTTCTCTATCCAGCGCCCGCGGGCGCCGACGGAGACCTCGCCCGTCACCGGGTTGAGCCCCACGTGCACGCCCTGGAGCTCTCTCACCTCGAAGCCCGTCCCCATCGTCGAGCGGAGCTCCTCCGGAGTCGCCTCTCCGGGCTTGAGGAATATGTTGGTCGGGGTCACGCCCACCTGCGAGCGAAACGAGGCGCGGCCGGCGTTGCCGGTGGTGACGGTGCCCATGCGCGCGGCGGTGTAGCAGTTGTGCAGGAATGTTGTGAGGTTGCCCGCCTCGATCGGCGATTTCTCCGAGGCGCCGACGCCTTCGCCGTCGAACGGCGCGGTGCCGAAGCCGCCTTTCATGGTGCCGTCGTCCACGACGGTGAGCCGGCTGGAGGCGACGGGATCACCCATGCGCCCGGCGAGGAACGACTTGCCCTTGACCACCGACTCCGCCGACAGCGCGCCTCCGAGCACCGCCAGCAGCTCCGCAGTGGAGAGGTTGTCGATCAGGACCGGGACCTTGGCTGTCTCAACCGGCTTGCCGCCCAGCAGGTCGACGGCCATCCCCGATGCTTCCTCGGCCGACGCTTTCGCGTCCAGGTCGGCGAAGGAGCGCCCGGCGGTGAATCCGAAACCGGTGACGGACTCGCTGTCCCGCCCCGCCACGGCGACGATGTAGCCGAAGCAGATCGACGAGCGGTAGGCCGCGCGGAAACCCTTGGTGCTCGCCAGGATGACCTCGCCGGTCCCTTCGCTGTAGACCGAGGCCTCCACCCCGCTGACGCGCTCGTCGTACTGGCGCGCGAGACGCTCCATCTCCAGGACGAACTCTATCTTCTCGCCCGCCGTGACGCGGTCGAGGTCATCGCCCAGGATGTCGAGGGCGCCCCCGAGGTAGCTGCCGCCGGTGGCGCCTTCGGGGTAGAGCGAGGAGTCCGGCAGCGCCCGGGCCTCGTCCGCTGGAGTCACTTTCGCGCTGTCGAGGGCTGCGACGACCGCCTCGTCGATGGCCTTGTCGGAGAGGTCGGAGGTGTAGGAGCGGCCCTGGCGGCCATCCAGGTAGACGCGCAGGCCTATGCCGCGCGACTCGGAGAACGAGAACTTCTCCACCTTGGCGTCGAAGACGCGCACCGACAGGCCCACCTCGTTCTCCATGCAGGCCTCGGCATCCGTCGCCCCCAGCGAGGCGGCGCGGTCCAGCGCTTTGTCGAGTGGTCCAAAATCCGGCTGTGTCATTGCACTAACCTACCAAATCCCCGCCCTCGCACACAACAAGAGACAACCTGTACCAGGTACTTCCCGTCCCATTNNAATGGGACGGGAAGTACCTGGTACGCGTTTCCCCCTTTTACGCTATCATTTAGAACTGACCTAGGAGGAGGTGCTGTTTCGATTGGGTGAAGTCTTCTACATAACGACCCCTATCTACTACGTCAACGACGTGCCGCACATAGGCACCGCGTACACGACCCTTGCCGCCGACGTGGTAGCGCGCTTCATGCGCCAGCAGGGTCGCGAGGTCTTTTTCCTCACCGGCGTGGACGAGCACGGCCAGAAGGTCGCGCAGGCGGCCGCCGAGAAGGGCGAGAGCCCGCAGGCCTGGGTGGACAGCATCGTCTCCCACTTCACCGACGTCTGGGAGCTACTCAACATCTCCAACGACGATTTCATCCGCACCACCGAGCCCCGCCACGCGCGCGTCGCCGGGCTCTTCATCGACAAGCTCAAGGAGAAGGGCGACGTCTACCTGGGGTCCTACGAGGGCTGGTACTGCATCCACGACGAGGCGTTCCTGCTCTCGAGCCAGCTGGTCGAAGGGGCGTGCCCCGAATGCAACCGCCCGGTCGACTGGGTCAAGGAGGAGAACTACTTCTTCAAGCTCTCCAGCTACCAGGACCGCTTGCTCGCCTACATCGAGGAGCACCCCGATTTCATCCAGCCCGAGTCGCGCCGCAACGAGGTCGTCTCGTTCATCAACACGGGGCTGGCCGACCAGAGCATCTCGCGGACCTCGTTCACCTGGGGAATACCGTGCCCGTTCGACGAGCGACACGTCATGTACGTCTGGTTCGACGCGCTTCTCAACTACCTCTCGGCGATCGACTACGGCGCCGACGATGCGCGCTTCGAGCGCACCTGGCCCGCCGACTGGCACCTGATGGGCAAGGAGATACTGCGGTTCCACGCGGTGATATGGCCCGCCATGCTGATGGCCGCGGACCTGCCGCTGCCCAGGCACGTGTTCGCCCACGGCTGGCTGACCGTCGAGGGGAAGAAGATGTCCAAATCGCTGGGCAACGTCGTTCGCCCGGCCGACCTGGTCGAGGAGTTCGGCGTCGACGCCTACCGCTATTACTTCATGCGCGAGTTCTCGTTCGGGGTCGACGGCAACTTCTCCCGGCGCACCATGCTGCGCCGCTACAACGCCGAGCTCGCCAACGACCTGGGCAACCTCGAAAGCAGGGTGCTGACCATGGCCGGGAAGTACCGCGACCACGTGGTGCCCCAGCCGGGCGTGCCGGGCGGCGAGGAGAGCACGCTCATCGACAAAGCGACCTCGACCGGCCTCTCGGCGGCCGGGAAGCTCGAGCAGCTCGCCTTCAACGACGCGCTCGCCGAGATCTGGGAGCTGGTGCACGCTGTCAACAGGTATGTGGACTTCTCCGCGCCCTGGGCGCTCGCCAAGGACGAGGCTAGAAGCGCCGATCTCGACCGCGTGCTCTACAACAGCCTCGAGGCCCTGCGGCAGATCGCGCTTATGATCTTCCCCTACATGCCCGCGACCGCGGAGAAGATGTGGGACCACCTGGGCCAGCAGGACATAGAGTCGGTCGCGCTCCCCGCGGCACTGGAGTGGGGCCTGCTCTCGCCGGGCACCGAGACGTCCAGGGGCGAGGCGCTGTTCCCGAGAAAGATGGAGGCGGCGGAGGATAATTGATACCTGATTCCCACGCGCACCTCGACCTGATCGAGGAGGAAACGGGAACGGTAGTGGCCTCGGCCCTCAAGGCCGGAGTCTCCCCGATCATCACCATCGCCATCGACATCCCCTCCAGCATCGCCGCGATTAACCTCGCGGGCACCTACGACGGCGTCTATTGCTCTGTCGGCATCCACCCCAACGACACCGGGGGCGTCACGCCGGAGGATTTCGACCGGCTGGAGGAGCTGGCGCTGTCCAGCAGGCGGGTCGTGGCCATAGGCGAGACCGGACTCGACTACTATCGCGACCGCAGCCCCGCGGAGTCGCAGAAGCAAGCCTTCCGGGCGCAGGCGGCGCTGGCTAAGCGCCTCGGCAAGCCGCTGGTTATCCACGACCGCGAGGCGCACGACGACGCGCTCGAGCTGCTGACGGCTGAGGTGCATGGGGAGGTGCCGGTCATCATGCACTGCTTCTCCGGGGGGCGCGAGGTGCTGGACGAGTGCGTGCGGCGCGGCTACTACTTCGCGTTCGCCGGACCCGTAACGTTCAAGAACTCGCATGTCACCCGCGAGATGGCGTCGCTGGTCCCGTCGGACCGGATCCTCGCCGAGACCGACTCGCCGTTCCTCTCCCCCGACCCCTTCAGGGGAAAGCCGAACCTGCCCGAGCGGGTAACGCTGGTGGCCAAGGCGATCGCCGGCGCGCGCGGCATCTCCTTCGAGGAGATGGAGTCGCGGCTTGCGGAAAACACGGCCCGCGTCTTCGGCGTGCCGGTGGAAGGAGCCTGAATGGTCGCCTCCGGGACAGGCCTGTTCGCGCCGGGCTCCCACCGCCGGCTGACCTCACCCGCGGTGGTCAGGGAGCTGCTGTCCGGCGCGGGGCTGCGGCCTAGGCGCGGCTACGGCCAGAACTTCCTGGTGGACGCCAACGTACTCCGTATCACCACCGAGGCCGCGGCGCTGGAGCCTTTTGACACCGTCATCGAGGTGGGCGCGGGGCTGGGGGCGCTCACCCAGGCGCTGGTCGAGCAGAGCGGCAAAGTATACGCCATCGAGACCGACGAGCGGCTGGCGGAGATCCTGGAGCGCGAGCTCTCCTACGTCGGGAACCTCGTCCTGGTCAGGGCCGACGTGATGGACTTCGACCCCGCGTCGCTCTGGGAAGGCAGCCCGCCCGACAACACCAAGATGGTCTCCAACCTCCCCTACCAGATCGCGGCCACGCTGCTGGTCGACTGGCTGCGCGACCACGACTGGGTTACGTCGTACACGGTGATGGTTCAGCGCGAGGTCGCCGACCGCATCACCGGCGGCCCGGGAGGCAAGGACTACTCCGGGGCAACGGTCAAGATCCAGTACCGCGCGGAGGCCCACAAGGTCGCGAGCGTCTCCCGCAACAGCTTCTATCCCAGGCCGCAGGTCGACTCGGCGATCGTCCACCTGAGGCGCCGCGCTGCGGGCGAGAAGGAAGGGATGCCCAGGGCCGAGGACGAGGCGCTCTTCGACAGGCTGGTGACGGCGGCGTTCCAGCAGCGGCGTAAGAAGCTCGCCAACGCGGTGTCCGCCGGGTTCCCCGGGCTTACCCCCGAGGTGGTCGCCAGGGCGCTGGGAGAGATCGTCAAGCCCGCGGGGGCGCGGGCCGAGGAGCTCTCGCCGGCCGAGTTCGCCCTGCTGTCGAACGCGCTTGCCAGGCGTGCGCCCGGTCTCGCCGGACGGGCGGGCGTTGGGACCTCCGATTGAGCGCGCCGGGCAGCGAGGCGCGCCGGAAGGACTGGCACGCCCTCGGCCTCGGTGAGGCCGTCCTGGAGACGAAGAGCAACGAGGTCGCCGGTCTGACCGGGCGCGAGGCGCACCACCGGCTGGAGGCCCTGGGCCCCAACGAGGTCGCCACCCGCAAGCGGACGCCCGCGATCATCCTGTTCCTCAAGCAGTTCAACGACTTCATGATCTGGGTGCTGCTGGCCGCGATCGTCATCAGCGGCGCCCTTCTGCGTGAGTACATCGACGCGGTGGTCATCCTGGTGATCGTGCTGCTCAACGCCACCCTCGGCTTCGCCCAGGAGAGCCGCGCCGAGACCGCGCTGGAGCGCCTCAAGGAGCTATCCGCGCCGACTGTCAAGGTTATCCGCGACGGGGCGGAAAGGGAGATACCCGCTCGCGAGTTGGTCCCAGGGGACCTGATGCTCCTGGAGACCGGCGACAGCATCGCCGCGGACGCGCGCCTCATCACGGCGATCAACCTGCTTGCGAACGAGTCGAGCCTGACGGGCGAGTCCGAGGCGGTGTCCAAGGACGCCGGCGCTGTGCTCGACGCGCGGGCGGCGCTGGGCGACCGCGTCAACATGGTCTTCTCCGGCACCCACGTCGAGTACGGGCGCGGGACAGCCCTGGTGGTGGAGACGGGCGCCGGCACTCAGCTGGGCGAGATAGCCGGCATGCTCCAGGAGACCAAGCAGGAGGCCACCCCGCTGCAGGTGGAGCTGCGCGACGTAGGCAGGCGCATAGTCTACGCCTGCCTGATAATCGTGGCGATCGTCTTCGGCATCGGGATCGCGCGTGGCAATGGCACGGCTGCGATGCTGCTGGTCAGCGTCAGCCTGGCGGTGGCGGCCATCCCCGAGGCGCTGCCCGCGATGGTCAACATCACGCTCGCGCGCGGCACCCAGTCGATGGCGAAGCAGAACGCGATCATCAGGAACCTGCCGGCGGTCGAGACCCTGGGCTCCGCCGACTTCATCTGCTCGGACAAGACCGGCACGCTCACCGAGAACAGGATGAAGGTCACCGACGTACTGTTCGCGGACGGCTCGCGCTGCCTGCTGGAGGACACCTGCTCGACCGCGCCGTGGCACGCCTCCGCGGTAGAGGCGATGGAGCGGGCGGCGGCCCTGTGCAACGACGCCAGGCTGGGGCCGGAAGGCTACATCGGCGATCCGACCGAGGTCGCACTGCTGAGGGCCGCGGAGGAGGCCGGGCTCGACAAGCTGGCGCTCGAGGTGGAGTACCCCCGCGTGGCCGAGGTCCCCTTCGACTCCGACCGCAAGATGATGACGACCTTCAACCGGTCGAACGGCTCATTCGTCGTCTACACCAAGGGCGCGGCCGAGCAGGTGCTGGCCCGCTCCGCGAAGGTGCTCACCGGGGGCGGCGAGGTGGCACTGACCGATGCCGGGCGGGCGAGGCTTGCCGAGCTATCGGCCGAGCTGGGGTCCCAGGGACTGCGCACGCTGGCGGTCGCACGGCGGCCCATCGACGCCCTGCCCCGCCCGCACGAGCTGGGCGGCTACGAGGAGGGCCTGGTCTTCCTGGGCGTCTTCGCCATGAAGGACCCGCCGCGAGGCGAGGTCATGCAGTCTCTGACGGAGTGCCGGCGCGCTCGCATCCACGTGGCGATGATAACCGGCGACCACAGGGCCACGGCGTCGGCGGTCGCGCGCGAGCTCGAGATCCTGGTGCCGGGGCGGCACGTCCTGGAAGGCCACGACCTGGAGGACATGTCCGCCGAGGAGCTGAGCAGGCAGGTCGAGGACACCTCGGTGTACGCGCGCGTGTCCCCCAGGCACAAGGTGAAGATAGTCGAGGCGCTCAAGTCCCGAGGCCACGTCGTGGCCATGACAGGCGACGGCGTCAACGACGCGCCGGCCTTGAAGCGGGCCGACATCGGGGTGGCCATGGGCATCACCGGCACGGACGTCGCCAAGGAAGCCTCCGACATGGTGCTGGCGGACGACAACTTCGCCAGCATAGTCGCGGCGGTCCGGCAGGGCCGCATCATCTTCGCGAACCTCAAGAAGTTCATCTACTACCTGCTGTCGTGCAACATCAGCGAGGTGCTGGTCATCTTCATCTCGATGGTCGCGGGCTTCCCGCTGCCGCTGGTTGCGTCGCAGATACTGTGGATCAACATGGTCACCGACTCGCTGCCCGCGCTGGCGCTGGGCATGGAGCCCCCCGAGCGCGACGTGATGGAGCATCCACCGCGCAGGATCGACGAGAACATCCTGGCGGTGCCCAAGCAGCTCAACCTGCTCTGGCAGGGCCTCTTGATCACGGCGGGGGCGCTGGCGTCCTTCATCCTGGCGCGCTACCTGTTGGGGTACGACTGGTCGCTGCCGGGGGCGGCTGGACCGCACAACCTGGCCGTAACGCGCACCATCCTGTTCACCACCATGGTACTCACGCAGATCTTCCACTCCTACAACATGCGCTCGGAGACGAAGTCGTTCCTGACGTCCGCCCCCTGGCAGAACGTATACCTCTTCGGCTCGTTCCTCATCACAGTGGGACTGCAGATGGCGGTGCTCTACCTGCCGTTCATGCACAAGGCGTTCCACACGCAGGCGCCGACCTGGCAGGCGTGGGTGCTGATCCTGTCCTGCGCGATCGTGCCGGTCCTGCTGATAGACCGCATCAAGGTGATCAAAGCCCACTACGCAAAATAGAAGCAAAATGCAAAAAGGGGGACAGGCCCCATTTTGCATTTTCAGATGAGGCGGAGGTGCGGGGCTCCCGCGCAGGCGGGCTCGTCGGACTTGCGGGCTTCGATCAGCTGGGTCATCGGCAGGTCTCTGCGCACGGTGACGATCTCGAACCCGGCGTCGGCCACCTGCCGCTCGAGGCCGCCGCGGAACAGCTCCTTCACCCAGCGCGGCTCGGAGAAGTAGAAGTAGAAGCGCATCGCAAAGCGACGTCCGATCCCTCCGGCCTCTCCATAGTCGGCCACCAGCAGCTGCCCGCCTGGCTTCAGCAGGCGGCAGGCCTCGCCCAGCACCAGCGATCGGTCCAGCTTCTTGAGCTCGTGGAGGCCGTAGGAGATGTTCACCAGGTCGGCCGCCCCGGCAGGCAGCATCAGGTCGCGGGCGTCCGCCGCCAGGATCTCGATCCGCTTGCCGGTATCGGCCTCGACGCGCCTGCTCACGAAGCTCAGGATGCGTGGGTCGCGGTCGACGGCGACGATACGCGCCTCGGGAAAGCGGCGCGCGTAAAGGAGCGCCGCGCTTCCCGTCCCGGTCAGCAGGTCCACGATGACCGCCGGCTCGGGACCGGCGGCGCGCACGATCTCGCGTCTCACTCCGCGCCCGAACAGCTTCAGCGGCACGGAGACGATGTCGCTCTTGAGTGTGTATCCGGCCAGCGCCAGTCGCTCGAAGATGCTCATCCTTGCCCCCTTGCATCTATATTCTGTCTCGCCCAAGATGGTGCCTGCAGCAAGGCCGGTAAGAAAAGGGACGCGTCGGGGCGCCCCGGGAGGCGGTAAGATTGCCCGGGAGCAGCAGAGCAAAACCGCTGGCCGCGAAACTCGGCCTCAAAGAGGGGGTAAAGGCCGCGATCATAGGCGCGCCTGAAGGGTTCGCCGCCGCGCTCGGTAAAGCGGTCTCAGCGGCGGCCTTCCACGAGCCATCCGACATCGCGGGCCTCGACGACGGCCTCGACTACGCACACGCTTTCTTCATGTCCGCGGCTGACCTGGCGCTGGCTTTCCCGGTCCTCGCCGGCAAACTGGATGCGGCAGGCGCCTTATGGGTGTCCTGGCCCAAGGCGGCGACGAGAAAGACGTCAGGCATCTCCTCCGACCTCGACGAGAACTCGGTGAGGCGCATCGGGTTGGAAAACGGGCTGGTGGACGTGAAGGTCGTCTCCGTGGATGAGACGTGGTCCGCGCTGAAGTTCGTGTATCGCCTCAAGGACCGGGCCTGAGGCGCAGGCCCGCGCGCATGAGCGCCGCCCCTAGCGCAGGTCTTTCATGGCCGCGGGCTTCTCGCCGCCCCAGTCGGCCTCGTCGACTTTCTTCCACCCTTCGGGCAGCAGCTCGAGCACCCGGTCGCGCAGGTATTCGTTGTCGTTGGGGTCGGCCATGCGGAACAGTATGGCGTGAGTCATCTTCTGTTCGAGCTTGGTGACCGAGTCGAGCACCAGGCCGATCATGTTCGCCATCAGCTTCATGCCCTTCCTGTTGCGGTCCAGCCCGCGGCTCCATTTGGTGAGCATCTCCACGTTGCGCCTGAAGATGTTCTCGGGCCGGTCCTCCTGTCCGGGCGGCACCGGCTCGAAGTCGGGAAGGTAGAACGGCACGCCGACGTTCACCTGTATGCCCCCATCGGTGTCGAGCCGCCGCCAGACTCCGACTGGCAGCACCGGGCAGGGCACCGCGCGCGCCAGGTTCGCCACACCGTACATGAACGGCCCGAGCTGGCCCGGGGGGAAGCGCGTCCCCTCCGGGTGCACGAAGATGATCTTGCCCTTGCGCAGGTAATCCAGGCTCTTGCGGATCGCCTTGGGCGCCTCGTCCGTGGCGTCGCGGTCAATAGGGATGGTCCCGAGCCAGTACCAGAGTATCCTGCCGAGGAGGCCTTCGCTCCCGTGCTTTATCTCGACCTTTGCCCAGGGGAGCATCCTGCTGCGGCTCAGGACCTTGCGGATCGCCAGCCCCTCGGCGAAGACGTCCACACCGGTCTGGTGATTGGACACCAGGATGAACGGGCCTTTGTATGGGACGTGCTGCTCACCGACGTACTTGAGGTCGTACTTCTTCTTTTTTGCCAGCGCGAGCCCGATCGGCTTGACGATTATGAACCGTATCCACATAGTCTGCCTTCCAGCCAGTGCAGTCGAGGAACGAGGTATCGCACGTCCAGGATGTCTAATTAAACCGCTTTGGGAGGCTCGTGTAAACGCGTGTGGTGCCTGGAGCTCGATCCGGAGACCCGACTTTAGAACTCGAACCCGGTCATGCCCTCCGTGATGAGCCCGCTCAGCTTCGCGCTGGAGAAGTCCGCGCCGGACAGGTCGCAGTCGGTGAAGTCGACCTCGTTGAGCACCGCGCTGATCCAGATGGAGTCCCTCAGGTTCGCGCCGGTGAATTTAGTCTGGTGCATTATCGCGCGCACGAACAAGCCCTCGAAGCCGTCGACGCCAGAGAAGTCGGCGTTGACCAGGTTGGTGTTGCGCAGGTCCGTGCGGTTGACGTTGGCCTTGCGCAGGTCGGCGCCCTGCAGGTTCGCGTGGGTCATGTAGGCCTGCTTGAGGTTGCATCGCGACAGGTTCGCGCCCGACAGGTCGGTGACCATCCAGTTGATGTAGGTGAGGTCGGCGCCTTTGAAATCGTGGCCGGACAGGTCGGGGCGCGCGTTCATGTCGACGCGGCGCCACTCGTTCCAGGCCTTGACCCCCTGCTTCAATATCTTGAGGTGTTCCTTGCTCGCCATCGTCATCCCTTCGCTCGATCGTGCGGAAGAAAATATATCACATGAGCGCGTGTTGACGGGTGCGGGCGAACGCCGCGCGGCGTTGTCGAGTTCATGCCGCGCGGCGTGTTCGCAAGCGGGCCTGTATTACAGCGTGGGACTGGCGGGAGCCGTCTGGGTCTTCTGCTTTCCGCCAACCTTGGTCTTTCCCGTCATGGACTTGATTGCGGGCCTCACGACTGTCGATGTGTACTTCCTGATGTCTTGCACGTCGGTCCTGACCCTACCCCTCAGCACTTTCGCCTCTTGAAGGGCCGCCTTGAGCTGCACGAGCGTCGTAGCCGACACCAGGCCTTCGGACTCCTTGAGCTTGCTGATCAGCGCGTTGTAGTCGCTCTGCGCCGTCTTGAGCTCGGATACGATGGCTTCCTTGTACTGGCCTAGCTTGGAGACGTCTTTGCCCTGCGCCTTGAGCGTCGCGACGACCTTGTTGAGGCGGGCCTCGCCGTTCTTCACCAGCTTGAGGGCTTTGTCTTTGACCTGCCCGGCGCGCTCGATCACCGTTGCGATGCGCTGCTTGGCCTGCTGCAGCCTCGCGCCGGCGTTCTTGTTTCCGGCTGGGCCGGTCGGGGACGTCTGCTGGGCGACGGCGATGCCGCCGAACGCAAGCGTGATGGCCGCCACCAGCGCCACTATGATCAGGATCTTCTTCATCTCGTTCTCCTTGCTCGACACCGAACGGAATCTTTCTGATCCTATTGTCGAGCCGTCCGGTTAACTCCTCGTGAAACGGATGTTAATTGTGTATTAAGTATCCTTGCCGATGGGAGCGTCTCAGCTTTTGTATGGTGGAGGTAGGCCGGCTCGTCGCTTCACCCTGCCTCAGATCCGGCGCGGCGCTGGTTTGCTGTTCAGGGCT
>PMJJ01000027.1 GCA_003157385.1 Actinomycetota bacterium
CTTGGAGCTCTTGTAGCTGCAGTGCTCGGACCACATCACGGAGTACATGCCGAGCTCGACCTTGTTCGGCTCGCGCCCAAGCACCCCCTTGATGCGCTGGTATTCCTCCTGCGTCAGGCCCAGTTCCTCGTAAAGCTCGGGCACAGCCACCACTCCCGTCCGTTACCCGCCGCCGAGCGGCGGAAAGATCGACACTTCGTCGTCCGGCTTCAGCTTTGTCTTCTTGCCCTTCATGTGCACGACGTTCTTGCCGTTCACCAGGACCGTGCTTATCTTCAGGTACCTGTCCATCCTGCCCTCGTAGTCGGCGGAGAG
This sequence comes from Actinomycetota bacterium, assembly GCA_003157385.1. Lineage (GTDB taxonomy): Bacteria > Actinomycetota > Geothermincolia > Fen-727 > Anoxymicrobiaceae > FEN-680. The sequence continues at coordinate 316 of PMJJ01000027.1, forward strand.
ACGGTCGAGCAGGTCCCTGACGTTGTCGGCCTCGAGCTGGATCTCGCGAGCGCCCGCGACCTGCCTCAGTGTTGCGAAGAACTTAACGGTGGGCATGGCAGTCCACCCCGTCCGGCTGCTCCGTCCCCCGCCTGAGGGTTGTAGTCAGGCAACGGCTCATCGGTCAGGGACGCACCCCCAGCCTGTCGAGCGTCTCACGCGTCGGCTCCCCGCAGCGGTCCAGGCCTCTCACTCGGTAGTAGACGGGCAGCATCTTCGCCAGCGGGACCCTCGAGCGCGGGTCGGACGTCTGCAGCTCCTCGAGCGAGCGCCGGGGAAGGGTGTCCTGGGCTCCGGTGATCCCTTCCCTGAGGTTGAACATCCGCTCGATGAGGTATGTCCTCTGCCCTACCATGATGTATTTGCCGAAGGTCAGCTTCATGCCGGTCAGGTCGCTGATAGCCTTGGGGTGCTGAAGGAGCTCCATGGGTGGAACGATCGCGAGTGCCTGCGGGTACCTGAGCATCACCGATATCGCCGGGCCGAAAGCCTCCAGCGACTTGGCAAAGATCCTGTAGGGGAGCCCCGAGGGCTGCAGCGCCAGCGCCTGCTTGGGGACCGCGGTGAATGCCGTGAACTGGCACGAGCCCGCGTCCGAGAGCGCGTCCAGCAGGATCTGCATGAGGGCCGTGAGCTGCGGCTTGGCGTGCGTGGTGAGCGGGTCCATGGTGAGAGGGCCGTTGGCCTCCAGGTAGATCATGTAACCGCCCGCGATGTGGCAACCGCCCCGGTTGGAGATCGCGTAACCCAGCCCGTGGCCGACGGCGCCGCGCGGCTCGTAGCTGGCAAACTCCATCCCCTTGGCGTGCATGGCGAAATCCTTGCCGCCGTACTTCTCGGACATGACCCGTACACCCTCGGCAAGGTCGTCGCCCAGCCCGCGGCGGTAGGCGATGTCCTCGATGAGCTGGCTGATCCCCTCGGTCTTGCCGAACTGGAGCGGCGAGTCCATCAGGCCCTTCTCGGTAAGCTCCATGGCGAAGCCCAGGGTGTTGCCCAGGCTGATGGTGTCTATGCCCATCAGGTCGGCCTTGTAATTCCACTCGCATATCTTGGCCAGGTCCGCGTTCTCTATGTTGGGACCCAGCAGCCCCAGCGTCTCGAACTCCGGACCCTTGACGTCCTTGCCGTCGACGGTCACGCGCCTGCCGCACTTGATCACGCAGGAGGTACACCCGAAGTTGCTGGTGAGCAGCGTATCCGCCAGCGTCTCGCCGCTGATCGCGTCGGCCTGCTCGAACGAGCCGCGCTTGAAGTTGTGGGTCGGGAGCGTGTTGGTCTCGTTGCAGCGGTTGACAAAAGCCGCAGTGCCGAATGCCGGCATCATCTCCCCGGTCGCCGGGTGCGACTTCAGTATGTGTATCCACTTCTTCACGTCGGCCTGGAATTTCTCGGGGTTTGCGACGGGGACCTTGGCCTTGCCCTTCGCGGTTATGGCCTTGACGTTCTTCGAGCCCATGACCGCCCCCGCGCCGCCGCGGCCGGCGGCACGCTCCTGCGAGATTATGCAAGCGTAGCGCACCGCGTGCTCGCCCCCCGGGCCGATCACCATCTTGCCGGTGTCCTTGGGGAGCTTCTCCTGGGTCTGCTCGGTGTCCAGCCCCCAGAGCTCAGAGGCGTCCTCGAGCTCGACCTGGCCGTCCTCGATGCGAATCCAGGTGGGCGACGAGGCCTTGCCCCTAAGAAGGATGCCGTCCAGCCCGGCCCTCTTGAGGAACATCCCGAAGTTCCCGCCGCAGTTGCTGGAGAGCACTCCGCCCGTCAAGGGCGATTTGGTCGAGACGTTGAACCTGCTGGTGCACGGCGCTCCGGAGCCGACCAGCGGGCCGGTGTTCACGATCAGGACGTTCTCGGGCCCCAGTGGGTCGGCTCCCCTGGGGACGGCATCGTATAGGATCCGGGCCGCCAGGCCTTTGCTGCCCAGATATTCCTCCCGGAGCCGGTCGGAGACCTCGTACTCGCGCACATCGCCTGTGGAGAGGTCGATGTCCAGGAATTTACCCATGTACCCGCCGTACTTACTGCTCAATTGCGGCTCCTCCAGGTCGAGTGGCGATGTGATTATATCAATTAGGGGTACCGCACAACGCGACGAATCGCAAAATACCGCAAAATAGGGGTCAAATCCCTTTCTTGCGTTTTAGAAGCAGCCGAGCTGGCAGCGCGTGATCTTGATATGCGCCAGGTCCAACGCGCGTCCGACGACCTCGAGTGGGACTCCCAGTTCGGCGGCAAGCTCGTGCGCCCTCTGGCAGGTCAGTTTTCCCTCGGCCGCCTCCCGCTGAACGGCCTCGGTCACTTCCTGGGGTACATCCTCGGTCATCCGTACACCTCCAACTTCCGCCGCCGTCAGGGCAGCGGCCTTGTAAAAAGCCCGCTCGCGGCCGGCCTCGTCGCTGTAGATCAGAACCTTGCGGGCGCCGGTCCGCTCCTTCATGGAGGCCTCCAGCCGCAGCTCGTCCGCGGCTTCGAACGCCTCCCCGAGCTCGACCAGCACCAGGTCCGCCCCCACCGCGGCTTCACGCACGCCAGACTCGAGCGCGTCGAGCGGCGCGTCCATGATGAAGATCGCGAAGGAGGTCGACAGGCCCACGAAGGGCTCGTTGGTCTCGAGGACGAACACCTCCGCCTCCTCGGCCAGCCCGCAGTCGGCCAGCCACTGCTCGATCTGTGGGCCAGTGGCGGGCTCTTCGTTCTCGTCGCCCCTCTCCAGCGAGAGCAGCAGCGAGTCGTCGATCTTTGACTGGACGGACTCCGCCAGAGCGCGCCTGCCCTCAGTCCCGCTTACCTTGACGATCTTCAAGAGCGCCCTCACCTCTCATCCGTGGATACGCGCCGCATGTCACCGGGTTCGTTGATGTTCGTCAGAAGCCTTCCGGTCGAGTCGAACTGGAGCAGCCGCTCCCAGGGCACGTAGTTGACGCGCACCCGCTCGAGGAAGCCCGTGACCCTCAGGTTGCCCGCCGCAAGGCGCGATTCGATGGCGGGCAGGCAACTCTTGCGGTAGGCGGCGTGCAGAGGCTCCAGCCCCTTGGGCGTCGCGGGCAGGCAGGCGTCGTAGTCGCGCAGCCCCGCGAGCACGAAGGCGACCGCCTCTCGCTTGATGAACGGCATGTCGCAGGCCAGCACGAAGTTCTCGTCGGCCTCCGAAAGCATCAGCCCGCTGAGGATACCGCCCAGGGGTCCCTTCCCCGCGATGGGCTCCTCGACCACGCAGACTCCCGCGGCCGCCGACTCGAACTCACGCAGCCGCTCCAGGCGCCCGACGTTGGCGACGATGAGCACCTCCTCGAACAGGCCCTCGATGACCTCGAGCTGGATACCGATCACCCTGCGGCCGCCGACCTCCATGAACGCCTTGTCAGCGGGCATCCTCCGGCTGGCCCCGCCCGCCAGGATTATCCCTGTCGCCATCATCCGCTCCCGATGCGGCGCGGATGCGTGTAAACGTTGAAGCCGGTCCCGCGCAGGAAGCCGACCAGCGTGACGCCGGCCCTGTCCCCCACCAGCACGCCGAGGGCGGTGGGGGCCGAGACGGAGCACACCAGCGGTATCCCCGCGCGCGCGGCCTTGAGCACCATCTCGTAGGAAAGACGGCCGGACAGGATCATGCCTTTGTCGCCACGGCTCTCCCCGGACATCAGCAGGTGGCCCAGGACCTTGTCCACGGCGTTGTGCCTGCCCACGTCCTCCATGACCACCAGCATGTTGCCCGCCTCATCGAAGATCCCCGCGCCGTGCGTGCCGCCACTCAGCTGGAATATCTCCTGTCCCGCAAGCAGCGCGTCCGGCGCCCGCAGGATCACTTCCGGACTGAAGACTGTGTCCGCGACGACCTCTATCCCCTCGAGGTCGACCTCGCGCTGCAGGTCCGCGCCGCCGCAACCGGTGCGCACGATGCGGGCCTCTTTGAACCTGTCCGCGCCTTTCGCGAGCGACGCCTTTATCTCGACCAGGTTGCCCGGGCCCGCCGGGGCCTCACCACTGGCGGCCGCGCCTTCACCCATGCCGGCGAAATCGCCCTCCAGACAGTGCTGCATCAGCTCGATCTGTCCGCGGTCCGAGATGAGTCCCTCGCTGAGGCAGAATCCCGCGGCCAGCAACTTGTCGTCGCCGGGGAGCCTCATGAGGTATACCAGGGTGACGCCGTTGAGCTTTATCTCAAGTGGCTCCTCGCGAGCCACGACGTCATCGGCCGGGAACGAATCGCCGTCGTGGTGGCGGACGATTCTTACGCTGGAAAGTTTCTGCTCTCGTCGTTCGTCGTCGGTCTGATCCATGGCTACAATTTACACCAACTTCGAGGTACGCCTCAGGCCGAATCTCCCGCCAGGTCCAGCACGTCGACGATCTTCGCGATGAGGTCATCGGGCTTGAAAGGTTTCGTCATGTATCCCTGGGCGCCGAGCGAAAGCCCGCGCTCGACGTGCTCGCGGCCGGCCCGGGCCGAGACGAATATTATCGGAATTCGCTCTGTCTCCTTATCGAGCCGGAGCTTGCGGAGCACCTCGAACCCGTCGATGTCCGGCATCATGATGTCGAGGAGCACGATATCGGGCTGTTCGCGCTTGACCAGCGCATAGCCGCTGAGGCCGCTAAAGGCCTCGACCGTCTGGATGCCCTTGACCTTCAGCATCACGCGGATGACCTTGACCATGTCGCGGTCGTCGTCTATGACTGCCGCCCGCAGCGGCATGCCTTCGTTGTTATCCATCGGGTTCTCCGTGGGAGCGGGTCGGACCATGGGGGGCCTTGAAACTCTGGGGGACACGCTCTGCCAGGGCCATTGTAACCCTCTGTCGCGGATGCTCGATAGCCTCTGTCCATTATCGGCGTTCCGCCGTTATCGCTTGACCGCCGAGGGCGTGAAAAACTAGCATAGGCACTGAGGACTTGCGAGATTCCGCGTGATCCTTCCGAAAGGGATGTTCCTTGAACGACGACGTGACGGTTCTGCTGGAAAAAGTCTCCAAGACTTATCAGATGGGCGAGGTCGAGGTCAAAGCCCTCAAAGAGGTGGACCTGACCGTGGTCAAGGGCGAGTTCCTGGTCGCGCTGGGGCCCAGCGGCTCCGGCAAGACCACGATGCTCAACTGCATCGGCGGGATCGACTCGGCGACCAGCGGGACGATCATCGTCGGCGGCCACGACATCTCGACCTTTAACGAGAAGGAGCTGACCAAGTTCAGGCGCGAGACGGTCGGCTTCATCTTCCAGTTCTTTAATCTGATACCGACCCTCACCGCCAGAGAGAACGTGGAGTTCGCGCTGGACCTGGTGCCCAAGGAGAAGCGTGGCTCTGCCATGGACGTCCTGGAGCAGGTGGGGCTGGGCGACCGGGCCAACCATTTCCCCAGCCAGCTCTCCGGCGGTGAGCAGCAGCGTGTCGCGATCGCGCGCGCCCTGGCCAAGCGGCCGCCCGTGGTGCTCTGCGACGAGCCCACCGGCGAGCTCGACTACGACACCGGGATAATGATACTCCGCCTGATGCGGGACATCGCCCAGCAGGAGAAGTGCAACTTCCTGATGGTCACGCACAACTCCGCCATCTCGCAGATCGCCAACAAGGTGGTGCACCTGCACAGCGGCGAGATCTCGAAGATCGTCACCAACGATAACCCCGAGGACCCGGAGAACCTGGTCTGGTAAGCGTTAATGGGGACGGGGAAGGGTAAGCCTTTTGCTCGCTGGTNNGTCTTTGAAATCAGCAGACTCTCTATGCCCCCCGAGACGCTGCGAATCGCTCGCAAAAGGCTCACCCTGCCCCCGTCAGGAGTTTCCCCTAAAAAAGATAATTTAAGATGACTCCTGACCAGTAGGAATGACTCCCGGCGTGCAATCGAAATAGCCCTATGAGGGAAGCTCGATCTCGATGACGTCCCCTTAATGCGTGTCGGTTGCCTCCAGCGTCCCCGCGGGAAGCTCAATGGCGGTCCGCGCCCGTCGCACCCAGGGAGACAGGTGACCCGGGGCCAGCTCGCGGACGCACCTCACCGCGCCGCTTTCCCTGTCGAGGAACAGGACGTCGATCGGGAACTTCATGCCGAACATGTGGACCTGCCTGCAGCGCGGGAAGACGAGGGCCTCGCCCGGCTCGATCGAGTCCCGGTTCAGGAGACCGCGTCTTCGCTCGGCGCGCTTGACCGCGAACCGTGCCCGCGTGGCAATGATGGTGCCACAGGTCGAGTTGGTTATGCGCGCTTCATCCGCAGTCATCGGTGCAGGTGGTGCTCGCGCCTTCGGTGCGCTCGCGCAGAACGCGCGCCGGCACGCCGCAGGCGATGGTGAACTCGGGGATATCGCAGGTGACGACCGACCCGGCCCCGATGACCGCGCCATCTCCTATGCTGACCCCCTTGGTGACGATGACCCCGGCTCCCAGCCAGCAGTCCTCACCGATGGTGACCGGCCCGTAGGTGCCGTACTGGAGCCGCATGGGGGTGCCCGGCTCGATGCCGTGGTCGGCGCAGTTGATGTTGATGAAGGGGCCTAACATGGTGTCTTTGCCTATGCTCAAGTCGTCGAACGCGTTGAGGATGTTGTAAGGCCCGATGCCGACGTTGTCGCCCACCTGCAGGGTGGCCTTGTTGGCGACCGCCAGCCTCGCCCCTGAGTCGACCGTCACGTGGTCGCCGATCACGATGCGCCCGTCGTCGTTGCCCCGGACCTCTATGGTGCGGGGGACGAAGAGCCCCGTGCCCGTGCTCACGGTCGCGCGCCCGGCAAGCGCCAGGTCGATCCAGCCGGATATCCAGGCGTAAGGCCCCAGGTCGATGCCCCTGCGCTTGAAGTACCAGGCGTTGAACATCACCCTGGGGTACCTGGCCCAGGTCGAACCAGTCATCATCTCGCCTCCAGAATGCCGCCGTCCGCTTGCTGTCTTACGGCCGGCCCGACAGAATCCTTCACCGCAATACCATACCACGGTAGCCGCTCTGCTCGAGCTCGAGCTCGCCGGAGTCGGCGAAGCTGTAGTACGAGCCGCTTGCTCCCATGATGACATGGTCGAGCACCGGTATGCCGAGTATCCGCCCGACCTCTTCGAGCCTGCCGGTGATGCGCCTGTCCTCGTCTGAAGGGAGCGGGTCGCCGCTGGGATGGTTGTGCACGAAGATGACCCCCGACGCGGCGTTTCTGACCGCGGGTCGGAACGACTCGCGCGGGTGCACGATGCTGGCGGTCAGCGATCCCCTGGAGATGACCTGAGTCTTGATGAGGCGGAGCTTGGCGTCCACCATGGCGCAGGAGAATACCTCGGTGCGCTCGTTGAGCATCGAAGGCCAGAGCGTGTTGTAGACGTCGGCGCTGGAGCCGAGGCGCTGCCCCGGCCTCATGCCCGCCAGAGAGCGCCTGCCCAGCTCGACCCCGGCAATGAGCGCCGCGGCCTTCACCGGGCCGATACCTTCGAAGAACGTGAGCTCGCAGAAGTCCATGTCCTGCAGGTGCGCCGGCTGTCCCAGCTCCTCGACATACTCCCTGGCGAGCGAGACCGCCCGCGAGACGGGCACGCAGCCGCCGAACATGAGGATGAGCAGCTCGAAGTCGGAGAGCGACGAGTGCCCTCTGGAGGTCAGCGAGTCGATGAGGTCGTCGTGGCCACGGGGTGTGTGCGAGTCCATGGAGGTCACCTCTTCCCGGCTGTGGAAAGCCGCTAGCTGCAGAGGTCGGGGGCGGAACCAATACAAGCATATTCTACAGCACCGCCGCGACAAAGGAAAGCCGCCTGCTCAGCTCTTGTTGAGTCTTTTATAGGCGGGCGATAGCCGGAGGTAGAGTTCCTGGAACGACTCGAAGAGCGTGTCGTAGACGGCGCGGTTGGAGGGATCAGGGTCGAACGACCGGCGGACCTTGACCGCGTCCCTGACCTCCGCGTAGCTCTTGTAGACCCCGAGCCCCAGTGGCACCGCCAGCGCTGCGCCTATGGCCCCGGCGTCCTGCGGCTTCACCACAGCCTCGATCCTGCGCCCGGTGACGTCTGCGAATATCTGCATCCACTCGTCGCTCTTGGCCCCGCCCCCGATCGCGCGCACCGTGGGGCAGGGAAGGTCGCGCTTCGCCGCTTCGTCGAACATCCAGCGGAAGTTCATGGCCACGCCCTCATAGACCGCCCGCAGCATGTCCACTCTGGTGTTGTCGATGCTGACGTTGATGAACGCGCCGCGCAGAGTGGTGTCCGTGACCGGGGCGCGCTCGCCGTACATCCAGGGGGTGAAGATGACCTTATGCGACCCCGCGGGCACGCCGGCCACCGTCCTGTCCAGCGCCGCCATAACTCCGCCCTCGCCGGGCGGGGCGCCCCTCTCGGCCGCGCTTGCCAGTTGCTCCGCGAACCAGCCCAGGCTCGCCCCGGCGGTGTTGGTCTCGCCCACGATCAGCCACATGCCCGGGTCGGCCGCGGCGATCGAGGCCATCCCCGACCGGCCCAGGTTGATGCGCTTCTCGCTGGTGATGCAGAGGAGTCCCGAGGTGCCGATGCTTATCGAGCTCTCGCCGTGGGCGATCGCGCCCGCGCCCACCGCCCCGGAGGGGGCGTCTCCCATCCCGCTTATCACCGGCGTGCCCGGCAGAAGGCCCAGGTCCGTCGCCGCCTCCTCGGTGAGCCCACCGGACACGTCGGCGCTCTTCTTCACCTCAGGCATCCTCTCGAGGGAAGCGCCCAGCAGCCGAGCGGCCAGAGCGGACCACCCCCGGGTCTTGTTGTCCATCAGGCCGGTGACGGAAGCCGCGGTCTGGTCCGTCTCGAAGTTGCCGGTGGCACGGTAGACCACGTACCCCTTCACGTCCAGGAAGACCCTGGTGCGGTCGAAGATATCGGGCTGCTCCTCCTTGAGCCACTTGAGCTTGCACATGACGTCCTTGCCTGAGGGGACGGCCCCGAACAGCTGTAGCATCACCCGCGCGCCGCCCAGCTTTCGCACCACCTTGCGCGCCTGCTCCTCGGCGCGGCAGTCCATCCAGATGATTCCCGGGCGCAGTGGCGTGCCGGCCGCATCCATCGCGACGACGCCCAGCATCTGGCTGGAGAACGCGATGCCTTCTATCAGCGAGGGGTCCGTTCCGGTCTTCTCCAGAAGCCGCCGGGTGGAGGCCGCGACCGCGCGCCACCAGTCGGCGGGGTCCTGCTCGGCGAAATGCTCCCTTGGGTAGCTGACATCGTAGGGCTCGAACTCGGAGGCGGCGTTGACCCCGTCGAGCGTGGCGAGCACCGCCTTGCAGCCACCGGTTCCCACGTCGTAGCCGAGAGCATAACGCTCAGCCATCTCTCCCCCTCTCAATTGAGCACCTCAGGTCGCGAACTTGAAGTGCATCACGTCCCCGTCCTGGACGATGTAATCGCGCCCCTCGACCCGCAGCGCGCCGGAGTCTCTTGCCGTGGCGAAGCACCCGCAGTCCAGGAAGTCGCTCAGGTGCACCACCTCCGCCTTGACGAAGCCGCGCTCGAAATCGGTGTGGATGCGCCCCGCCGCATGGCTGGCGGTCGAACCGGCGGGCACGGACCACGCCCTGCACTCGCCGGAGTCTATCGAGAAGAAAGTGATCAGCCCCAGCATCCCGTAGCTCTCGCGAACCACGCGCGCCAGGCTCTCCTCCTCGATGCCCATAGCCTCCTCGAACTCCAGCGCTTCGGCGTACTCGAGCTCGGCCAGCTCCGCCTCGATCTCGGCGTTTATGGTGACGACCGGGATGCCGCGCGGCTCCGCCCATTCCCGCATGGCTTTCTCGCGCTGCACCGCGCGGTCTTCCGGCTCGCCAACGTTGAGTACGATGAGCGTGGGCTTGAGTATCAGCAGGCGCGTCTCCGGCGCGAACTGCTCCAGGCGCATCACCAGTGCATCACGGTTTGTGACGACGTCATCGTTGACCTCCGCCTCGACTCCGATGAGGCAGTCCACGCGCGCGACGCACTCGCGATCGCCGCTCTTGGCCGCCTGCCTGGCCTTGGAGAGCTCACGGCGCAGGAAATCGAGGTCGGCGAGCCGGAGCTCCATCTCGATCAGCTCGGCGTCGCGCACCGGGTCGACGTCACCTTCCACGTGAGAGATATCATCGGAGTCGAAAGCGCGTATCACGTGGAGGATGGCATCGACGTCTCGGATGTTGCCCAGGAACTTGTTCCCCAACCCCTCGCCTCGGGAGGCACCCTGGACCAGGCCCGCGATGTCGACGAACCGCACGCTGGCCGGGACGCTGCGCTGGCAACCGGCCAGTTCCGCGACCGACTGGTGTCGCTCATCGGGGACCGCGACCACGCCCACGTTGGGTTCGATAGTTGTGAACGGGTACGGCGCGACCGCCGCTCCCGCCCGCGAGAGCGCGTTGAAGAGCGTGGACTTGCCGGCGTTCGGAAGACCGACGATGCCGACGCGAAGAGAGCTCACTGAACCACCTTCCTGCCGGTTGTGTGCGAGATAAGACTACTACATAACATGCACCACGGTGTCAGGTACCGTGGTGCATTTTGAGAAGACGCGGAAGAGTGTCTGTCTTCTCAACGCAAAACGCACCACGGTACCTGACACCGTGGTGCGGAAGGAAGGTAGGTTGGAGGAGGAAGCGTTGCCAGGAGCCCTTGACCGCGCTATATTCAATTTGCCTCCACCCTCCAACCACTTCCGCAAGTTAGACGCACGTGCGCCCGAAAGTGTTTTAGGCGTTCCCCTCATTGCCGTCCGCGCCCTTGCCGGAGCCGGACAGCGAGCCCATGGCCCTGGAGAGCTCGTCGGGGGTGTCCACAGGCACGCATCGCCCCGTGTTGCACACCACAGCGGACGGCGGCGCGACCTCCTCGTCAATCCCGACCGGCAGGAAATCCTCGACGGTCTCGGGACGGACCAGCTTGCGCGGGTTGAAGGCGGAGACCGCGGCGGAGCGCATCTCGCGCCGCGTCTCTTCGTCAGCCTCGGTCGAGATCCTTATCTCGATGACTCCCCTCTGAAGCGTCTCGACCGCAAGGGCGTACGCCGCGGAGAAGTATGTGTACTGCTTGTACTTTTCACCGAAGGAGGCGAGCATCTCCCTCGCGCCATCGCCGTATCCTTTTTCCGGGACGAGCTCGTCCAGCAGCAGCAGGGCACGGGCGGCGTTCCCGTTGATCACTATGTCCGGCGGGCTGATCGGCGCGTCGGCCAGGTCGGCCCCGAGCTCCTCGCCGGCCTGCAGGGACTCCACCAGCCAGCCCTGGCGCCCCACGAAGTTCTCCAGAAGGGCGTCGGCGAGCTCGGTCGACCTCTCCAGGAACCTGGGCTCCTCGGTCGCCTGGAACAGGTCCAGCTGCGCCAGCAGGAGGTTCACCTGGTCGCCCGGCTGCCCCCAGAGGTGCGGCTTGCCGTCCGGCAGCTCGAAGAAGTGGCAGACGCCGATCGCGAACCTGAACCCCGAGCGCCAGATGAAGTCCGCCGACCTCTCGGCGATCGCCAGCAGGCCCGTGTCGCCCAGGACCGTCGAAGCCAGCACCAGGGCGGAGATCATCCGCGACGTCGTCTCGGTGTAGATGGTCCTGTCGATGAAGGGCTTTTCCATGAGCGCCCTGCCGCCCCGATCACGGTGGTAGTACTTCTCGTCCGCGTCCTGGCTGCCGTAGAACCCGCGCTGTTCCTCGTCCAGCAGGTTGAGCAGTACGTAGTCCAGCACCATGCGCGCGATCTCGGCATAGTCGGTCCGCCCCAGGGCAATCGAAGCTGACAGGTACAGGCCGACCAGGTCCGCGTTATCCAGGAGCATCTTCTCGTAATGGGGGACGCTCCAGTCCCTGGCGGTGGCGTACCTGAAGAAGCCGCCTTCGACCTTGTCGAACAGCTCCCCGTTGCGCATCCCGTCCAGGGTCGAGACGACGAATGACTTGAACGCGTGGTTGCCCGTCTCGACGTAGCGCGCGAGGGCGAACTCGACCGCGCCGGTGGGAGGGAACTTGGGCTCGCTGCCTATGCCGCCATACCCCTTGTCCCACGATGCCAGGATCCACGCCTCGACCTCGGCGACCGCCCGCTCGTCCGCACCGCCGGCGCCCTGGGCCGCCTCATACAGCTCGCGCTCCAGCTCCGCCTGCGCGGCGGCCTCGGTGTCGACCGAGTCCTTCTCTCTGGCATAGCCGTCACTGAGGCGCTCGAGGAGGTTCATGATCTGGGGGGCCGGAGCGAAGGTGAGGCCCGCCACCGCGGCGCCCGATGGCACCAGGAAGACCGTGCTGGGCCAGCCGCCCTGGTTGTACCTGCGGTTGACGTCGGGGCGCCTGTCGCTGTCGACCCTGATCGCTATGAAATCCTCGTTGATCTTCGCGATCACGTCGGGGTCGGAGTAGGTGGTCTCGTCCATGACGTGGCACCAGTGGCACCACACCGCCGAGATCGACAGCAATATCAGTTTTCCCTGTTCCTCAGCCAGGACGAACGCGTCCGCGCTCCAGGGCCTCCACTCGATCTCGCGCGCCCTGTTCGGCCGCGGGCTGAAGCGGAAATCCACCGGGGACGCGCCGTCGGCAGGAATCTTGTTATCCGTGTTTTCCATGATCATCTAACGTGTTTTTCTTTAGCCGACGCGGCGACCCTGCCTGCCCTTTGATGCAAACGGGCCCGAGATTGGATCTCGAGCCCGGATGAAAGGACTCCTCCCGAATGCCCGGCAGCAGGAGATGGCACTGGGGGCTGCTCGTGGCTCGAATCAACCGGGGGGGGTGCCCCGGTATCAGCACCCGGAAGGAGTGAAGCCTGTATAGTTTTCAAGTTCAGCTGACGCCCGATCCCCGCCGGTCGGCGGGCTCTTCGTCTCTAACTCTTTAGACGCCGGGAACCAGTTTCTGTTCATAGAATACGCCCGGCGATGGGGAGCTGCATTGATATCAGTCAACCATGGATTTCAGCAGGAGAGATACCCTCCAGGCGGCCACGCCGCCGCCGCGTCCGGGCCGGTTTTCAACGGGATTCGCTGTGGGATATCATGTCAGGATGAACGCAAAGGTCCTCGAGTGGCTCTCAGCGGTTGTCCGTGACAACGAATTCAACGGCCCGGTTGTCGAGTTCGGCTCGAAGCAGCCGGACGACCAGGTAGATTACTCCGACGTCCGCAAGTTCTTCGAAGTCGAACGATACGTCGGTTGCGACATCCAGGAAGGCCCTGGGGTCGACCTGGTGAGCGACATGGAGCGGACCTCTTTCCCGCCCGACGAGTTCGAGACCGTGGTGTGCCTGGAGACGCTCGAGCACGTGAAGCATCCCTGGAGAGCGATCAGTGAGGCTCACCGCATCCTGAAGCCGGGAGGCAGCCTGTTGATCTCCGTTCCGTTTCGCCTTCCGATCCACGGCTACCCCTCGGATTACTGGCGCATGACCCCGGCCGCGCTCGAGACAATGTTGCGCGACGCCGGTTTCGAGCGGATCGAGACATCGGACACGGGAGAACAGGTCGACTGGGACGCCGGCTGGGACACCCCTTCCGAGAGCGGAAAGTCATTCGAGTCTTTTCCCTACCCGCACTTGAGCTTCGCTCTCGCGCGCAAGAGCGCGAGACCCGTCAGCCCAGCCGTGACCGCGCCGGTCGCGGCCGCCGGGGCCGGGGCCGCGGAACGTGGGGCGCCTGCCAGGCCGGTCGAGATCATCGTGCCCGTCTATCACCGCGAGGACGCGACGCGCCTGATGTTCGAGCAGCTGGCCAGGGTGACGAGCGACTATTCCCTGATCGTGGTCAATAACGGGTTCGATGACCCGGACTTCCTGACGGGCCTCGACCCCGCCCATTACATCGAGAACCAGGAGAACGCCGGCGCGATCAGGCCGGTGAACCAGGGGCTCGATCTTGCCCGGGGCAAGTACGCCTGCGTCCTTCACAACGACCTGCTGATATACGAGGAAGGCTGGCTGGACCACATCATCGAGTTCATGGAGCGCCGGGGCGACGTGGGCCTGGTCGGGCTGGCAGGCAGGCATTCGATAAAGGCCGACGGGTGCATGGACGTGGACACCACCGTGGCGAACATCCGTGGCTACCCCGCCAGCTACAGGCCGACCTGGAGGCTGACGGAGGTCGCGGCCATCGACGGCCTGGGCTGGGTCATGCGCAACAACGGCTTCTGGCTGGACGAGGACTTCGGCATGATGCACTTCTACGACCTCGACCTCTCACTGCAGTTCATCGAGGCGGGTTTCCGGGTCTACGTCGCCGGCGTGGAGATCGAACACCTATCCGAGGACGAGCGTGAGTCCACCCGCAGCCGCGAGGACTACCTGGCCAGGGTCGGAGGCAGCGACGCCGATTACTACGACGAGGTCGCCGGCAGGTTCCGTCGCAAGTGGGGCCACCTTTTGCCGGTGACGCGAGGGTTCCAGGACGAGCGCAGCGCCTACAACAGGATCGACGATCTCCAGCGACAGATCGGCAAGCAGGATGCCTACATCGAAGAGCTCGGCCGGTATTCCGAGCACCTCCTCAACGATGTGGGCAGTAAAGCGGTTGAGATAGAGAAGGCCTCGGAGTGCTTCGTCTGGGTCGACGAGGAACTCGACAGGAACAGAGCCGAGATCGCCTCACTCAACGACCAGGTGCGGACGCTCGAGGCGACGCTGGAAGGCTGCCGGGATGCCGCCGCGCCGGCCCGGCCGGCTTCGACTCGCCACAGGCTGGCGTCCTCGCTGCGCCGGGACGGCCTGGCAGCCACCTTGCACAAGGCGGTCCGGGCGACCTGGAAAAAGCTCCGGCGGCCGTCCGGCATCGACGTCTAGAGGAGGGTCTTAAGGCTGAAGAAGAACAGTAACGAGTCCCACGGCAAAGTGATCGCGATCTCGGACACGCATTTCGGCGACCGGACCCAGATGCTGCACGATCCGCTCCTGGTCGAGCGCTTCATGGAAGCACTGGCGGGCCGGGGCGAGGTGGACCAGGTCATCCTGCTGGGTGACATCATCGACCTCTGGATGAAGACCACCGTTCCCGCGCTCAGGGACGCCCGGGCGTTCATCGACGGGCTATCGCGACTGACCAACGTGAAGAAGATCCTCTACGTCCCCGGCAACCACGACTACCAGATGTTCCTCGACGCATTCCGCCTGGAAGGCGACGTGAAGATAATGCAGGGCGACCTCACCATCCCCAAGTTCACGACCTCGCGCTCGTACGGAGACTCCGTCCTCACGGGCCTGGCGCACATCAAGAGCAAAGCGCACTTCCCGATGACGTATCCTTTCACCACGGTGCAGGTCGGCGGCAGGGACGTGGTGTTCACCCACGGCCACCACCTCGATTTCTACGCGCCGGAAGGCTGGGGGCGCACTTTCTGGCTGGGGCGGCATATCATGAAGAAGGAGAAGAGGAAGGCGACCCTGTACGACATCGAGATGGCCAACATCCCGTTCTGCGGCGCCATGTCGGTGTGGCCCTGGGTTCCCGAGCTGGTCGATGAGGGCCTTCGCTACTACCACCTGATCAGCTTCTTCGGCAGGGTCCTGCACTCCGAGAAGATCGGCGAGTCCCCGCTGCGCGACTCGCTCATCAAGGAGAACTACGAGGAGATAGAGCAGCTGCTGCCGCAGCTGGGTTACCCGCATCCCGCGTGCTTCGTCTACGGGCACACGCACAGACCCGGCATGGGCAAGCTCCCGGGAACCGGGACCGTCGTCGTCAACACGGGCTGCTGGACGCGGCAGGAGGATCCCGCGGTCCCCTCCCGCACCTGGGTGGAGCTCGACGGAGACGTCAAGCTGATGCGGCTGGGCCACCAGGGCCCGGAGATCATATCCAGCGAAGTGCTTGAGAAAAAGGAGACCTGATGGACTGCCCCAACGTGGACGCCAACCTCACCTCGTGCAACTGCACCTATGCCGGCTGCAGCCGCAAGGGCATGTGCTGCGAGTGCCTTCGCTACCACCTGGACATGAAGCAGCTGCCGGCCTGCGCGTTCTCGGCAGCCGCCGAGAGCACCTACGACCGCTCCTATAAGAAGTTCATCGAGGACCAGCGCTAGCCGCGGCTGACTCAGGACGACGGGTTCAGCTGCGCCTCGAGCCGCCTGACCAGTCCCACCATTCTCTCGATCTCGGCGTCCTTCGCCTGGATCTCCCCCAGCAGCTTGTCGGCGTAGTCCGCCGCCCGGGAGAGCTCGGCGTCCTTCAGTCGGATCTGCTCGGTCTGCTCCTCCAGGGACTGCTGGACCAGCGTGCTCATCCTCCACTGCGCAGCAGGCGGCTCCGGGGCTCCTGTGGCGGGCGCCTTCAGCAGGTAGCCGTTGGGCTGAAAAGTCATGAGAAGTTTTTCTCTGCTCTTGTCGATCACGAATCGAGTGTCGCTCGATATGAAACTCTCCAGCGCTTCCATCGGTCCGGGGCCGAAGCTCTCGAACACCGGGTGGCCGTTGACGCTGGTGTCCTCGACGATCAGGTACTGGCCTTCTGTCACGATGTCGCTGTAGATCGACAGCTCCTCGAGCACGTGCGCCATGCTGTGATCCGAGTCCAGGATGACCATCACGCGCTCCGCGCGCTCCGCCAGAGCCTTTACTCGACCGACGACTTCGGGCGACGTCGAAGAGCCCAGAAGATACTCTATCCTGGGATGATCCACGCGGACTCTCTCGTGCCGGGGCAGCGCCTCCCAGGCCTGGATGTCCACCGTCACCACCTTCCCGTCGCCTATTACATCCAGCAGGTTGGCGAGCCAGAGGGCGCTCCCGCCGTACTGGGTGCCGGTCTCAACGATCAGGTCGGGTCTCTTCTGGTGGATGATCTCCTGATAGATCCAGAGGTCGAGCGGGCACTTGGATACCGGAACGCCGAGCCACGCGAGGACCGGGCTCGCCGCTTGTTCGTCCAACCCCGGTCCCAGGTCGAAGACGCTCAGGTCGTAGTAGAGGCGTTGAAACGCGTCGACAGTCTCTTGCTCGCGCTCGCTGAGGCCTGTGCCCGAAATTGTCTTCACTACCGCACCACCTTGCCGGAGGCCTGAAAGGTTCGATCCTCCGGTATTATCGCACAGTCAGACGGGGCGGTATGGTCTGCCGGGGCACCGCTCACCTGCTATACTACCCACACGTCCAGGCGGTGCGTGAGGTGGATGCGGTGGCGTCGGCGGACTTCGATCCGCACCAGCCGGCAGGAGCGTTTCAGCGGATTCTTCCACAGGGCGAGCGAGGCAAGATGGACCAGGGCTTCAGGGCTCGAATCGAAGAGCGCGACCGGGTCCCCGTGGTGGTGGTCCTGTACCACCGCGAAGAGGAGACCCGCCAGATGTTCGAGCAGCTCGCCAGGGTCACCGACAACTACTCTCTCATCATCGTCGATAACGGCTTTGGCGATGAGTGGTTCATCGAGAGCCTGAGCCCGCACAGGTACGTCAGGAACGAGAACAACACGGGGACGATCCGCGCCATGAACCAGGGGCTCGAGCTCGCAGAAGGCCCCTACGTGGCGGTGCTGCACAGCGACCTGTTCATCTACGACGAGGGCTGGCTCGATCACATAATCCGGTTCATGGAGACGCGCGACGACGTCGGTCTGGTGGGCCTCGCCGGGCGTCATGCGATCAGGGAAGACGGCCTTTTCGACGCGGAGACGACGATGGTCAACATGCGGGGTTATCCCAGCTGCTACATCCCCACCTGGAGATTCACCGAGGTGGCGACGATCGACGGGCTCGGCTGGGTGATGCGCAACGACGGAAAGCGTCTCGAGGAAGACTTCGGGATGATGCACTACTATGACCTTGACCTCTCGCTCCAGTACATCGCGTCCGGGTCGAAGGTGTACGTCGCGGCGATCGATGTGTGGCACACGGCCCAGGACGAAGCCCGTTCCGCGCGCAGCGACGAAGACTACCTGCGATCGGTCGGCGGCGACGACGAGGACTACTACGAAGAGGTGCGCGAGAAGTTCCGCCGCAAGTGGAGCCACGTGCTCCCGATATGGCGGGGCTACCGGGACGAGGCGCTCATCGATGTCATCGCCGAGGAGAACCGCGCGATGCGCGCCGTCATCCAATTGGGCAAGGAATACGCGGAAAAGCTCGAGGATGAGCTCCGTTCCAAGGTGCAGGAGCTGGAGAGGGAATCCGCGGAGATCGCCAGGGGCTCCGCCTACGCCCGGCTTCTGGAGGCCGACGTGGAGAGGCTCAAGGAGGAGCTCCGGCTGGCGCGGGCAGGTGGCGATGAAAACAAGGAGCCCGATGGTCAGGCCCGCGGCGCATTCAAAGTAAAGCGCCGCGCCTCGGCCCGGGGCCCGGCGCGACGCCCTCTCCCATTTTGACGCCGCTTCCGCCGTATAAGCGGAGCAAGCAACTACAATCCTAGCAAGTCAAGCAAACCCTGTCAATCCCCTTTGCCCAGGAAGAACGAGTGCGGGTCGAACATCCGCACGCTCTTTAGCTCCTCCAGGTCGGGCGGAGCGATCTCGGCCACGTCGTCGGCGACGGCCAGTCCCCACCCGCAGTTCTCCTTAATGTCGGCCAGCGCCTGCTCCCTGTCGCCCGTGGCGAAGTAGCCGGTGAGCACCATCTCCCCGTCCCTTTTCTCGAGCACTCCTTTGGTGGTTATGACCATGGTTATCTTGTCGCCGGGGCAGGTGACGTAGGGGACCTGCTCGACCAGCCTGAAGGAGGAGTGGTCGATTATTATGACCACCTCCCTCGCGCCGGCGGCGACGTCGGCCGCGCCTCCCGAGCCGACCAGCAGGAGCTTGAACTCCGGGATGCAGGTGGAGTTGACGTTTCCGTGCCTGTCCACCTGGCCCGCGCCGAGCGCGCCGATGCAGCGGTTGCTGTCCGCGCCCACGATGGAGCCGAGCACGTCGTTGATGTCCGAGAGCATCCTGCAGTGGGGCAGGTTGCGGAGGTTGAAGATGAAGGGGTCCGCGGGCTGCGGGCTGTACCCGTAGAAACCCACCTCCGCGATCAGGTCGCAGTCGTGGTCCTCCTCACGCAGCGCGTAGTAGGCCAGCCAGGCGGCAAGGTTGGAGGCCCCCACGCCGGCCAGTATCGTGCGGTAGCCGTTCGCCAGCGACTTGCGGGCGATGAGCCTTGCTCCCACGCATATCATCATCTCGATCGCGTTGTACGTGGGCCCGGCGTTCATCTCCGGTAGCGCGTCGGCCAGCTCGTCCTCCCAGGAGTTCAGTGCCGACTTTCCCTCCAGGAACCAGATGCGCTCGTGCCCCAGCTTGGCCAGGTACTCGTCGTGGTCGGCGCACCCCAGTATCCATTCGTCCATCCACGCCTGCAGCGCGTCTGGGTCCTTGCACTTGCTGCGAAAGTCGATGCTGAAGTCCCGGTCGATCTCGTAGCCGGTGAACTCCGACTCCAGCCCGTAGTTGGACATGCCCGCCGGGTGCGCGCCGAACCGGACAGGGCAGACCGCCTTGACAAGGTATGATGGCACCTTGACGAAGTGGCTGTAGCGCTTGATGAAGTCGCTGTCGACGATTTTTTCGACGGTCACTATCGCGCCTTCCCTGGCGCCCCTGGCGGAGCTCGCGGTCTCCGCGTAAGGCGGCGCACACACGACGTTGCCCGCCGGGTCCGAGGCCCAGCCGTGCAGGAAGGTGATGTCAGGACGCAGCGCCCGGGCCATCCCCATCGGCTTGCCATCGGGAGACTCGATGACGCGGAAGTCGGCGGCGTTCTCCTCGACGATCGTGGTGCCGATCAGCGAGTCGACGGGTATCCAGTCGAACGCCAGCGCGCCCGCAAGCAGGCGCAGGGAGAAGCTGAGTATGGTCCAGTGCTCCAGCTCGACCGTGCCGTCGCGGTAGGCGGCCTGGTAGACCGGGTTGGGCCCCGGCATCGGGTAGGAGTCGCCGAAGAACGTCGCGATCGCCTTCTTCACTATGCCGGCGCAGAAGATGGAGTTCATGTCGCCGGTGAAACCCAGCGTGCTGATCGTGAAGCCCGGGTCCTTGCCCCAGAACTGCCTGGAGAGCTCCTGGTAGGCTGCGCAGGGACGGGCGTAGCAGTGACCGAGGTGAAGGCTCATCCCCGGCTTCACGAACTTCCTTATCGCCTCGCCGAGAGGCATGACCTTGTCCGCCGCCAGCCCCGCTCTCGATATTTCTGTCTTCTGTCGCACGACTTCGTCGAAATCGCCGAACATGACCACCTCCACTGCCGCCGACGCCGGACTGATTCTACCAAATGCATAAACGCAAAATGCGGACAGGCCCCTTTTTGCGTTTCTACTGCATCAACTCGACCATCTTCTTCGACACCGCGTCCCAGGAGAACCGCGTCTTCACCTCGCCACGCATCTGGGCGCCCTTTGCCCGCAGCACCTGTGCGGGTAACCCCAGAACGAAGTCGCAGGCGTAGGCGATGCGCGCTACCAGCCGCTCGCGCTCTCCCAGCAGGAGCTTCTCGGAGTCCGCGCCCCAGATCTGCTGGACCGGCTCGAGAGCGGTCGCCAGGCCGGAGTGCAGCGACGCGATCGGCACGACCCCCGCGGCCATCGCTTCGGTCGCGACCAGGCCGAACGCCTCCTGCGCGAGCGAGGGCACCAGCACCGCCTTGGAGTGCGGCAGCAGGTAGCGGTGCTCCTCCGGAGTGAGGTAGCCGGTGAAGATGACCGTTGAGGCCAGGTCGAACCCGGTGCAGAGTCGCAGGTACTCCTCGAGTCCGCCCAGGGTCTCCAGCTCCTGCAGGAACGCGATCACCGGGCTGAAAGGCTCCTCCGCCAGCGTGTACTGCTCGTTGGCCCACTGGCACAGCCGCGCCAGAGCCAGCGCGTCTCCCTCGTCCAGCGCCGCCAGCATCAGCTCGAGTATCCCGCGCAGCTCGCCGAACCCCACCACCACCAGGCGAAGGTCGGGGTGCTCGCTCAGGAGCAGCGGCAGGGCGGGCAGGACGCACTGGATCCCCTTGGTCTCCAGCAGCTTTCCGACGAACATCACGAAGGGGTCACCCTCGCGCGCGAAGGCGGTGAGCTTCTCGGACAGGTGGTCCTCCGGCAGCCAGTCGGGGTGCAGGGCGTTGATGCGCTCGACGTTCTCGAGAATGTCCGCCTCTTCGGTCAGCCGCAGCGGACCCGCCGCCCTGCCCCGGCGGAAATCGCCCACCGTCACGCCCTCGGTCCTGGCCCGGACCGCTTCGGTCAACAGCTCGACCGACTCGAGCAGGCCGTGCTCCGCGAGGTTGAACAGCTCTGTGTCCACTCCCGGCGGCAGCAGCGCGATCTTTTCGTCAAGCCCGTCGATCTCGGCGGCGAACACGTCGGTCACCTGGCGCGCCGTGTGCTCGCTGGGGACGATGATGCGCGCGGCCCCGGCCAGACCTTCGACGCCGTACCTCATGTAGCGCGAGTCCCTCTTCACCGTGAACTCGATCGCCGAGCCGTGGATGGAGACGTAGTAGGAGAGCCCGGCGCCCTCCGCGATGGGACGGACGACGTAGGGCATCATCACCGCGTGGTTCGCCTGTATCACCTCGGGCGCGAACTGCTCGACGATGCGGCCGAGCGCCATGCGGTTGCGGTCCACGTACCACTCGAGCTCGACGGTGTCGAGGTCGGTGAACTCCTTGACGTTGAAGCCGGGGTAGCTGTCCATGACGTAGACGGGAAGCAGCCCGCCGATGTCAGGCTTGTAGACGCTGCCCATCCCGGGATAGCCGGTCTGTCGCTCCCATTCGATCTGCTGCGTCCCATCGGGCCTCTCGCTCACGAATGACGAGACGAAGTCGAGCCTGGGGTCCGGGTCCTGGCACATGATCAGGACGTCGTGCCCCTGCTTGCAGAGCGCGCGGGCGAGCGACTGCACGTACATGTTGCTGCCGGTCCCTTTGAGCAGGTAACCGTGGCAGATGAGGATTCGCAATCGGGCTCCTTGTTATGCCCCGCCTATCAGCCGCGCGGCGTTCTCGAAGAACACCTTGCGGTTGAACTCCTCGCCGAGCTCCAGCGCGAGGATGCTGTCGATGCAATCGTAGTAATTGTAAGGGATATTGGGGTAATCGCTGCCGAAGAGCAAGCGGTCCGACAGCTCGAGCAGCACGTCGGGGTCAAAGGCGTTGGGCACCTGCAGGGGCGGGAACTCTCCCCGGGCCACCAGCTCGGCCATCACGTTCGGGTCGATGAAGTTGACCGAGGTGTCGAGGTGGAGGTTGGGGTAGGCGCGCGCCATGTCGAAGAAGCGGTCGAACTCGTAGGCGCCCATGTGGGCCACGACGACCTTCAGCTCGGGCAGCTCGCGCATCACCGGCTCGAAGTGGTCGGCGCCGACGTACTGGTTGGCGACCGGCGCCGTGCCCGCGTGCACCGCCAGTATCTTGCCGCGCTCCAGCAGCATGCGGTAGACGTCGATCATGCGCTCGTCGCAGAGGTAGAAGTCGCTCACCAGCGGCTGGAGCTTCACCCCCAGGAAAGAATGCTGGTCGAACAGAGAGGCAAGCATCTCCAGGTTGCCCTCGTCGTCCGGAAAGACCGTAGCGAACGGCAGCGCGGCGGGCGTCCGCGCCGCGAACTCCGCGGTCCACCTGTTGAGGTCGGCGGCCATGCCGGCCTTGTGCGCGTAGTTGTAGGTGACGAACCTGCTCACGCCGAAGCCGGAGAGCGTCGCGGCCAGCTCCTCCGGGGTCTGCCGGTAGCGGATGCCCCAGCAGCGCGCGTCAAACCACTCCCAGATGGAAGCGAAGAGCTTCGCGGGGAAGAAATGCGCATGCATGTCGACGATTCTGCCGTCGAGATATTCGGGGACGGTCCGTCGCCTGTTCACTCGGCCTCCTGTGCCTCTCCAGGGACGGATTCCCTGCCCGGTAGCCTCTGCATGTACCTGCGCCCGGGAAGAACGCGACCGCCTTTGCGTCTCAACGCGCTCACTGCCAGGCCTCCTTCATCAGCTTGCCGCGGGGACGTCATCCGACATCCTACTACAACCCGGCCGATGGCCGAAGTCGTCGTTTCTGAAGGATTGTTCGCGGCTCTGCTGAATCTAATCCGCGGCCTCAGTGCCGCCCGATAAGGAGTGGGTAAACTCGACTGATATGGGGAAATCCGATGTCATTGCAGGTTTCTTGCCGAACAACCTGGCTTGAAAGTGATAACCGAAACGGTTATCATTAGCAGATGAGTATTCTGCCACACGCGATCAACCCGAGATCGTTTCGCTCTGTGCCGGGGGCGGCCACTGTAATCCTGCTCTCTACTGTTCTGTTTGCCGCATCATGCGGCGGCGCGGCGGGACCGGGTGGCCGGAACCAAGGGGCAAACGGGCGGATCCCGGTCGTAGCGGCGGAGAACACGTGGGGCGATATCGCGTCACAGATCGGTGGGAAACACGCGACGGTCCGATCACTGATAATCGACCCGAATGCGGACCCCCACCTTTACGAATCCAATGCAAAGGACGCGTACTCGATATCAGTAGCGCCGATCGTCGTCTTGAACGGCGCGGGCTACGACGATTTTGCTTCAAAGCTCATCGGGGCGTCCGGCAGGAAGCCGATCGTCGTATCGGCCCAGCGTGTCATGGGGATGAACGCTCCAGTCCAGAACCCGCACCTCTGGTACGACATAGAGAAAGTGCCGGCCGTCGCGCTGGCTATCGAGAAGGCATTCGAAAAGGTGGACCCGAAGAACGCCCCCGATTACAAGGCGAATCTCCAGACCTTCGACGCCTCTCTCAAGGAGGTCTCCAGCATTATCGATCAGATAAAGGCCCGTTATGCCGGGCAACCGGTCGCCTATACCGAGCGGGTTCCTCAGTACCTGCTCGAGCAGGCCGGGTTGAAGATCATGACCCCTCCAGGGTTCGCCACGGCGGTCGAGGACGGCAACGACCCCAGCCCATCCGACGCCGCGGCAATGGAAGAACTGATCACCGGGCACAAGATCCGCCTGCTTCTTTACAACAAACAAGCCATCACGCCGGTGACTCAGCGAGTGCGGGCGCTTGCTCAGAAGAATGGCGTGCCCGTCGTCGGCATAACCGAGACCCTCCCGAAGGGAGAAACCAGTTACCAGTCGTGGCAGATCGACCAGCTCAATGCCATTCTGAAGGCCCTGGGTGGTTGAAGTGTCGCAAGAAGCCACTCCAACGCCAGAACCGGACGACAGGGAGCTCGTCCAGTTCAACAAAGCAACGATGCGTTTCGGACAGCGGACGCTGTGGGACAGCCTCACCTTGTCGGTGATTCGCGGTGAGTTTCTCGCGGTACTGGGGCCCAATGGTATGGGGAAGACGACCTTGCTGAGGGTGATGCTGGGCCTGCAACCTCTCTCGTCCGGAGCAGTTGAAGTTGAGAACGAGGCCCCTCGCCACGGTAATCCGCGCATCGGATATGTGCCTCAGCAACGCAGATCGGATTCACTGGCGTCAATCAGAGGACGGGACCTCGTTCGATTCGGTTGTGACGGGCACAGGGCCGGCCTTCCCTTCTTCAACCGGGACGTACGAAGGCGGGTCGACGGAGCGATTCGCGAGGTAGGAGCTGAGTCTTTTGCCAACGCTCCCATCGGGACGCTCTCGGGAGGTGAGCAACAGCGCTTGCGGATTGCACAGGCGCTCGTTAGTGACCCGCGGATCCTTCTGCTCGACGAGCCGTTGCTCTCACTGGACCTTCCGGGCCAGAGCCAGGTTGCATCCCTGATCGACCGCCGGTGCAGGACCACTGGAACAGCGGCGGTATTCGTCACGCACGAGATCAATCCCATCCTGCCCTACGTCGACAAGGTGCTCTACCTCGTCGGGGGACGCTGGGCTGCCGGTAGCACCGAAGACGTGTTCACCAGCGAGCGTCTGAGCGACTTGTACGGGATTCCTGTCGAGGTCGCCCGGGTCGGAAACCGCATAATGGTGGTCACTGCTGAGGAAGGTGTGCCATACGACCTGATGGACGACGAGAAGTGCAGACTGCTCAGCGAGATAGAAAGTAAAGCCCATGGGCATAGGTAGCAGCCTGCAGCAACCCTTTGCCCAGCATGCCCTTCTGGCTTCGACGATCGTGGCATTGACCTGTGGCCTCATGGGGCCGTTCGTGATAATGCGGCGCATGTCTTTCGCGGTGCATGGCATGAGCGAACTCGCTTTCACGGGGGCGGCAGCCGGCCTTCTTATCGCGGGAAACGCCCTGGCGGGTGCCCTGTGCGGCTCGCTGGTGGTCGCCGGCTTGATAGGCTTACTGGGCGAGCGGGAAAGCGAAAGGGACGCTTCGATCGGAGTGATCCTTGCCGGCGGTCTCGGGCTCGGGGTATTGCTGCTCAGTTTCTATCGCGGCTTCGCAACGGCAGCCACCAACATACTCTTCGGTGACATATTCGGAGTGAGCAGCACGCAACTGCTGATGTTGCTGGTGATAGGGATAGCGGTGGTGGCCCTGGTGGGTTCGATATACCGACCGCTGTTCTTCGCGTCCGCGGATCCCGAAGTCGCCGCGGCCCGAGGGGTGCCCGAAGGGTTGCTCTCGATAGTCTTCCTGCTGGTCCTGGCGCTGACCGTCACTGAGGCCGCTCAAATCGTGGGTACGCTCCTGGTCCTGAGTCTTGTCATTGCGCCCGCAGCCGCCGCCAGACGCCTGGCGACAAGTCCCCTCGCGATCGCCCTGCTGTCGCTGTTCATCGCCCTGGTCGCGGCCGACGGGGGCCTGCTGGCAAGTCTGCAGTTCGGCAACATCAAGCCCACCGTTTTTGTTACCGGGATCAGTTTCTTTGTCTATATCGCCGCACGTATATTTGGTCCGTCGCTGATGAAGAGGAAGAACAGGTCGTTGAATTTCGAAAGAACGGTGACGTCATGAAAGATGAGGACGTGACGCGCTCGGAGTTGAAGGGCTCACGCAACACCTGGCAGCGTGAAGCGATTCTCGATGTAGTCAAGTCCTCAGACGGCTTCCTCAGCGCGCAGGACATCTTTTCGAAACTGCGCGCCGCGAAAACCCCCGTGGGTCTCACCACGGTCTACCGACACCTGCAGATTCTCAAAGAAGACAACGTTATCGACTCGCTCAAGTCACCCTCGGGCGAGACTCTATACCGCCTCTGCGTAAGCGAGGTTCACCACCACCACATCGTCTGTAACCTGTGCGGTTACAGCGACGAGATCGAGGCGCCCGAAGTCGAGAAGTGGGTTGAGCAGACTTCCGGGTCGCGCGGATTCACCCAAGTGAGCCATACGGTCGAAATCTACGGTCTCTGTGACCGATGCAGCAAAACGAAGACGGGTCATCGGCGTTCCCGAACATGAGAACCAACGGCTTGTCCTGCCATCACTTCCAGAACCTGCAGACTCCTGAGCAATCACTTCTCGCGGACAGCCTGCTCACCTTGACCACGTCACCTGTGCAGGGAGCTTCGATGAAGAGATCGTTACCGAGATACATCCCGACGTGATGGGGAGGCATCCCGAAGAAGACCAGGTCCCCCGGGAGCGCCTTCTGCAACGGTATCTTGAGGCCCATGTTGAACTGCATCGCAGCGTTGTGGGGCAGGTCAATCCCGAAGAGCCCGTAGACATACATGGTAAGACCGGAGCAGTCGAAAGCGTCGGGCCCCGAGGCCGCCCAGACGTAAGGCACCCCGAGGAACTTCAGCGCGGTTCTCGCCAGGTTGTCCGGCAGGTCAGCCGGCGCGCTAAGGAAGGCTGATTGCGCCTGGTCGTTGAGGACACGCTCGCCCGCGATCAGATCCTGGTGGCTCGAAGCGAGTTCCTGCTGTATCTCGGCGTTGACGCTGTTCAATGTGTTCTGGCGCTCCTGCAGCTTGGCCTCGATGTCGATCTTCTTCGCCTCGATGCTTTCCACGAGACCGCTCTGGCGACGCCTGGCTTCACCGAGCTGTTGAGTCAGAGACCTCGCATCATCCCTGCTGCTCTTGATCGACGTCACGAGTCTCTGGTCGCTCTTCGCGACCCGTGATTCGAGATCGGCTTTCTCCAGGAAGTCCCCGATGTCCTTAGTCTGGAGGAGCACCTCGATCAACGATGTGCGCCCTTCCTCGAACATAGTGACAACGCGCTTATCCAGAAGCTTCGTGTGTTTATCAAGCGAGTGACCTATCGAGTCGAGACGTCTCTGGCTTTCATCGACCTTCGCGTTCTCCGCGTCCAGCTCGACCTCCGCCTGGTTATAAGCCTCCGTCACGGGCTCGAGCTCACGGTCCAGCGTGTCGACCTGCCTTGCTATCTCCGCCGCCTGCTGGCTCTTTGATCCGACATCGCCCTGCGTCTGCGCGCTCAAGCAGGCGGGCGTCAGAACAAGCGCGAAGGACACGCAAAGAGCGAGGATCACCACCAATCTCTTGCCATGAACACTCTTGCCCTTGCCGGTCATCTAACCTCCAGAACAGGTGGCGCCCTGTTTATCAACCCACATGTCTAAGAATCTTGCACATCTCAGGATTTCAGGTTAATGTAGTTGGAAACTATTTTCAACTGGAGTAGCCCGATCGACTTGCAAGAACGACTCAGTAGAAGGGGTCTCAAGAACACCCCCCAACGCAAATGTGTGTTCGGCGTCTTGACCAGGAACGCCGGCAAGCCGATGACGCCGGACCAGATCCACCAGTTCTGTCTGAAATCCAACCCCAGGATGGGTCTCACCACCGTCTACAGGACGCTCGAGCTCTTCTGCGACATCGGAGTCGCTATGCGAGTCCACCTTCACGAACCCTCCCAATACTACGAGCTGAACACCGGAAAGCATCACCACCACCTCGTCTGCGTCGCCTGTGGGATCGTGGAGCCTGTCGACATGTGCATGATCGATGAGATGAACGACATGATCCGGGATAATCATGATTTCGTTGTCACGTCTCATTGCCTCAGCCTCTTCGGTTACTGTCCAATGTGTTTGCCTAAGCCGAATTAGACTCCGAACAGTGAGGAATTAGAAGGATAATTGCTGTTCCATACAACTGAAAATGATTTCCAATAGCAAATCGGGTTGGTCCCAGTCAACTCTTCAGGAGAAGGGACAATTGGAAGACCTCGCCGTTG
>PMJJ01000010.1 GCA_003157385.1 Actinomycetota bacterium
TGTGCACCGACAACGCGGCCATGGTCGCGGCGCTGGGTGCCATCAGGCACGCCGCCGGTCACGGCTCGGGGCTCGACGCTGACATCCACCCCAACCTGCGCCTGGGCAGCCCGATCTGAGGGACAGGTACTTTCCACTTTTTTTTCTACTCGTATAACTGATAGATTCAGTTCCGTCATACCTCTAGCGAGGAGGAGCCCGGCGTGAAGAAGTACGTGCTTGCGATAGACGAGGGCACCACCGGCACGACCGCGATGGTCTTCGACAGGGCGGGACAGGTCCTGTCGAAGGTCAACGAGGAGTTCCCCCAGTACTTCCCCCATGGGGGATGGGTCGAGCACGACCCGGAGGAGATATGGAGCGCCGTGCTCCACACGGTCGCCACGGCACTGAAAGAGGCCGGCATAGAGGCGGGCCAGCTGGCGTCGGTCGGCATAACCAACCAGCGGGAGACCACGGTCTTCTGGCGCAAGGGCGGCGTCGAGCCGGTGGGCAGGGCCATCGTGTGGCAGTGCCGGCGATCGGCGGGGATCTGCGAGCGCCTGCGCAGGGAAGGTCACGAGGAGCGCTTCAGGGCGGCGACCGGACTGGTCCTCGACCCTTACTTCAGCGGGACCAAGATAACCTGGCGGCTGGAGAACGACCCGGAGTTCGCCAGGCAGGCCGCCGCCGGCGAGATCAACTTCGGCACCATCGACTCCTGGCTCCTTGCCAGGCTGACCGGCGGCAGGGTCCACGCGACCGATTTCTCCAACGCGTCGCGCACGCTCATGTACAACATCCACTCGCTGGAGTGGGACCAGGGCCTGCTCGCCCTGCTGGGCGTGCCGGGCTCGATGCTCCCCGAGGTCAAAGCGTCGTGCGGAGTGTTCGGCCAGACCGACCCCGAGGCGTTCTTCGGGGTCGAGGTCCCGATCGGCGGCATCGCCGGCGACCAGCAGGCAGCGCTCTTCGGGCAGGCGTGCTACCACCAGGGGATGACCAAGAATACCTATGGGACCGGCAGCTTCGTCCTGGTGAACACCGGGAGCAAGGCGGTCTCCTCGAGCTCCGGCATGCTCACGACCATCGCCTGGGGCATGGACGATGAGATCACCTTCGCGCTGGAGGGCTCGATCTTTGTGACCGGCGCGGCGATCCAGTGGCTTCGCGACGGGCTGCACCTGATCGAGGACGCCGCCGAGACAGGCCCCCTGGCCGAGAAAGTCCCCGACACCGGCGGGGTCTACTTCGTCCCGGCGCTGGTGGGGCTGGGCGCCCCTTACTGGGACCCCTACGCTCGCGGCGCCATCCTGGGGATCACCCGGGGCACCAGCCGGGAGCAGTTGGTGCGCGCCACCGTGGAGGCGATGGCCTACCAGTCGCGCGACGTCATGGACGCGATGAAGACGGACTCGGGGATAGAGGTCGCGACCCTGCGAGTCGACGGCGGCGCCTCGGTCATGGATGTGCTGCTGCAGTTCCAGGCGGACCTGCTCGGCATCGAGGTCCAGAGGCCCGTGATCGCGGAGACGACCGCGCTGGGCGCGGCCTACCTGGCGGGCCTGGCGACCGGTTACTGGGAGAGCGTCGAGGAGATCGAGAGGATATGGCTGCCCGAGAAGACGTTTGCGCCGGTCGCGGACGCCTCGGAAATGGAGAAGAGATACGCGGGCTGGAAGCGCGCGGTGGAACGCTCCCGGGCCTGGGAGCAGGAGTAAGGCTTCGGACAGGCGGCAAGCATTGTGAGCGAACGATATGACGTCCTGGTTGTCGGTGCCGGCTGCGCCGGAGCGCTGGCTAGCGAGCGCATTGCGCGCGAGGGCTACCGCGTCCTGCTCGTCGACCGCAGGCGCCCCGAGGAGCTCGGCCACGAATCCTGCGACATGGTGGAGGATGAAGCGCTGACGCAGGCCGGCCTGAACGCCGCCTCACTCACTACAGGACCATCTCGCGTGACCGGCCTCGAGGTCATAAGCCCCGACACCGCCACCACGGTACGGCTGTCGGAGATCCCGTTCCGCATCGTCGACCGGCGGCTGCTCGCGACCACGCTGCTGGCGCGCGCCCGCGAGGCCGGCGTGCAGGTCCTGACCCAGTGCACCGTGGGCGGTGTCGAGGTCGACAGGGGCAAAGTGATCGGGGTCATCACCGACAGGGGAGCCTACTC
Organism: Actinomycetota bacterium; assembly: GCA_003157385.1. Classification (GTDB taxonomy): domain Bacteria; phylum Actinomycetota; class Geothermincolia; order Fen-727; family Anoxymicrobiaceae; genus FEN-680. The sequence goes on from PMJJ01000010.1 coordinate 2,150, forward strand.
GGGAAGGCTAACCATCGGCTCCAGTGGCCTGGACAGGGTCCTGTGCCGCGACCTCCCGTCCGGCATGGGCATCCCCCGGCGGCTCAGGACCAGCGACTTCATCTCGGTCTACAGGGAGACGCGCAACGTCAGCCACGAGCACGGCGCGGGGCTCCAATCCGGAAGTTACCGCTACCACGTCGGACTATACGGCGGCTACAGCTGGACGTACACAAGCGAGGACGGCACGCTCGACATCGGGACCGGCGTGCAGGATGTGCCGGGCAACCCGGACCCCCGCGAGATCGTCCTCGGGTACGTGCGCTCTCACCCCGAGGTCGGGGAGAGGGTGATAAGCCGCGAGGGAGGCAGGATACCGACCAGGCGCCCGCTGAGCACCATGGTCACCAACGGGATGCTGGTGGTCGGGGATGCGGCTTGCCAGGCGGCTCCGGTGATCGCGAGGGGAGTGGGCGGCGCGCTGGTCGGCGCGATGCTCGCGGCCGACACCGCGACAGCGTCGCTGGAGGCGGACGACTTCGGCGTCGACTCGCTCTGGTCCTACAACCACTCCTACATGATGGAGAGAGGCGCGCACATGGCCGCCCTCGACTGCCTGCGACTGCTGATGCAGCGCATGAGCGACAAGGAGTTCTCCTGGGGCATGGGCAAGAAGGTCGTGGACGAGGCCGAGATATCCTCCGCGCTCACCGGCAGGTTCGCGGTGCCCAAGGCCATGACCAAGCTGAGGACCTTCTTCAAAGGGCTCGGCGGCGTGCCGCTGCTGGTCCGCTACGAGAACAGCCTGCGCAACGCCCAGAAAGTTTTCGATCACTACCTGGCATATCCCGCCCGGTACTACGAGGGCGACTTCGCCGACTGGTCGCAGCAGGCAGATATTCTCTTCGAGGACGCCGAGCGCGTCTGAAAAAGAGGGGTCAGGCACT
>PMJJ01000087.1 GCA_003157385.1 Actinomycetota bacterium
TGGGCTTCTTACAGGTGTCCCTACAGTGCGACCTCGCGGCCCGGGCCGAAGAACAGCCGCGCGACCTTCGCCGAGGGGCAATCCTGCTTCCAGTCGGTGGCGTTCTGCGCGCAGTGGCGGCACGCGTGTCCGAACTGGGTCCAGAACGTCAGGCTGGCGAGGATCAGGTAAGGGATCAGGTACTTCTTGTTCCTGCGCAGCCCGATGGCCGGGGCATTCACGATTATCCCGAGCGTTATCGCCTCGAGCCCCGCGCCGAACATGCTGACCTCTTTGTCTTCGATCCTGGGCAGGTACATCGAAGTGATCTTTCCCAGGTAAAGCGAATAGCACTTGCCGCCGTAGCCCTCGCAGCGGCAGCAGATCAAGGTACGCGGTACGGTGGCGAAGAACGAGAACGCCGCGATCATTGCGGCGAGCGCCCCCCACGACCGCTCCTTGATGAGCCCGACGAAGGCGACGAAGAACTGCAGGCCGAAGATGCCCAGGCGGGCCTTCATTATCGTGGGGTTGGGACCGCCGAACTCGTTACACTCGGCGCATTGGCATGCCATCGCGCGGACCTCCTGTCCGTCAATCGGGGCGGCTGGCGAGCCCGAACCCGGCGCCCCGGTAGAGCAGAACGCCCGAGCGGAAGACCGCCTCGACGCGCTCCACGTTCCTGATGTCCTTGGTCGGGTCCGCCGACAGGAGCACCAGGTCGGCGAGCTTACCCTGCTCGATCGAGCCCAGCTCGCTCTCCATGTCCAGCAGCTTGGCGGCGTTGATTGTAGCCGAGCGCAGGATGTCGGGGCGGGAGATCCCGAACCACTCCATCAGGCGCATCTCCACGGCGAGCGAGGCGGGCCACCCCATCGGCGTGCCGCCGTCGTTGCCGCAGCAGATGCGCGCGCCGGCCTCGTAGAGCATTGTCAGGTTGGGGTTCTTCATCTCGAAGGAGTTGAGATACAGGTCGGGGTCGAACATGGTCTTCGCCCCCAGGCCCTTGTCCGCCTTGCCCTCGGTATAGAGCCGCAGCAGCTTCTCGTTCGACTTCATTACCGCTTTCTCGGCCAGGCCCGGCGCCACGTCGTGCAGGACGCGCTCGCGCTCGGCCTGCAGCGCCTCGATCAGCGGGTCCTTGCGCGCGGGATGCCCCTTCGGCGCGATACCAAGAGCCATGCCGACCGAGAGGGTGGGGGTGAGGCCGTGGTCCTCCTCCATGAAGGCCTTGACGTCGCCCGCCTCGAGCACCGCGTCGATCGGGACATGCTCGAAGTCGTCGATGCCCAGCCGCACCGCGCGGCGGAATCCTTGTATCTGCGACTGGTGGACGGCGACGCGCCGCCCCAGCCTGTGTGCCTCGTTCACTATCGTGCGGACGGTGTCGTCGTCGAGCACCGGCAATGGCTTGTGACCGTAGAAGAGAGAGCGGTCGTCGAAGAACAGCTTGATGAAACGCGCGCCCTGATCCACCGCGCAGCACACCGCCTCGCGGCCGGTCTCGGGCGAGTCGGCGTAGAGGCAGACGTCGCCCCAGCGGCTCGAGACGAAGCCGGGCACCTTGCGGTTGAACTCTGGGTATCCGCCCCTCGGCTTGATCGAAGGCCCGCAGCCCACCACCCGCGGCCCCGCCAGCTCGAGGCGGTCGATCCCCTCCGATATGTCGTTGAGCACCCCGCATATGCCGGAGGCGTCCCTGATGGTCGTGACGCCGTGCGGCGGGCACTCCTCCAGGTTCTTCAGGGTCTGGCGCTTGACGGAGAGGAGCAGGTCGAAGTCGATCAGAGCGGCCCCGGGCATCATGGCGTGGACGTGGCAGTTGATTAGGCCCGGCATCGCGAAGAGGCCCGGGCAGTCGAAGACGCGGTCGGCGGTCACCTTGTCGAAGTCGCGCGCGGCGACCACGTCGGTGATCTGGCCGTCGACGAACAGTATCCCGCGGTCCTTGGAGACCTGACCGCGCTTCACGTCGATGAGGCTCACGCCGCTCAGCAGGACCGAACGCCCTCGCTCGGGCTTCCACTCGAACGGGACCCTGGGCGGTGAGAAATTGGAGAGGACATCGTGCGCGCAGGTGGCCGCGTACCCGGCCGCCGCGATCCCGGCGAGCACCGCCCCCTGCTTCGCGCGCTTCGCGAGCCGTCCTTCGCGTACTTCTTCCTTGCGTGCCACAGCGACCTCCCTGAGCCGGACCGACCCGGTAATCATACAGCGAAACAGGGTGCAAGGGACCTGCGGCCCGAGCTCAGTCCCATCCAACCGGGTTAAGCAAGACTGCCTCCAGGAAGCTGACCCGGGTGCATGTCCTTAGTGCCAACGCTCAAGGGATTTACACTTATATTGCATGGCGAGCGGGTGATCAGAAATGATCTACGGTGAACACTGGAGCTTCTCCGGGGTTCTTTGTTTTAAAGCGCCTGACGCTTTTGGTGTAAGCAATCGTTATTATCCAACTTAGTTCTTGAGATGTTTGCGAGCAACAGATGGTCTAACCACCGAGGTATTCCGAGTTCGCGATAATGAGTCTTATCGCGTTCGTCTGAGGACAAGGCAAGTTGGCCCAAGGCGTGCTTGACCATCAACGTGCGAGAGGCTATCAAGAAGGAAGCCAACGTGTCGGGTTCGATCATCGCTGACTTCCCGATCGTCATCGAGCGCCCCATGTACTTCAACTATGACAACAGGGGTCTCACGGGCGGTCACGACGTGCAGGGCTATGGCACCGACTGACACGGAGTCCCTGGTGTGTGGCACAATTGGTTATAACCGATTGTGTGAGGTGAAGTGAGTGGAAGCGATACTTCTTCTGTGTGACTACGCCGAGGCCGTCAACGGCAAGCTCTACATCATGGGCGGCGGGTGGACCATGTGCCCACCCGGTCCCCGGTTCATGGCTGTTGCCATACGGATAAACGTGCCCTGGGACGAGACGAACACAAAGCACACGCTGAACGTCTTCCTCCAGGACGCCGAGGGCAATGCCATCAGCCTGGGCGAGCCGCCCCAGCCGGTGGAGAAGAACGGCGACTTCGAGGTCGGGCGCCCGCCGGGCATCGCCGCCGGGACCGAGATGGACTTCACCGCCGTTCTCGGCTTCATCAACCTGCCGCTCGAGCCGGACACCGGCTACCGCTGGCAGCTCGAGATCGACGGCGAGCCCACCGTACACGCTTCCTTCAGGACGCTGCCGAACCAGCCATAACCTGAGACGGAAATAGACAGCAGAACCTCGTAGTCGCTACGGGGTTCTTCGCGTTCCAGGCTTGACGCCTGCATTCAGCGCTCTGACTCCACGCGCCGATACAGTTAGAGGCAATGGCCATTTGACAACGCAAAGGTGAGCAGAGTGTTCTTCGCGGTCATTCAGCACAGTTGGTACTACTACGTGGCGGGTTTCGTCGCCGGCATGGCGATGATCGTTCGCGGCGTCCAGCTCATGCTGCGCAACCGGGAGCAGAATGAGCAGAAGTCCAGGGAGGCGCAGGAGGCGGAGTTCCAGAAGATCAAGGCCGAAGTCGCCGAGAAGCGCAGGGAGCGCGAGGCGCAGGCCGACGCGGATGCGCCTGCCGAGGGCGAGGCCGTCACCCACTACGTGCGCTCCGAGTCGATGCCGGTCCCCACGCACGAGACCGTCGAGCGGGTTCGCAAGAACAGGACGCTGGCCTGGGCGCTGCCGCTGGCCATCGTGGCGGTCCTGGTCATAGTGGCGGTCATCCTTATCGTGGTCTTCGTCGGTGGTGGCGCCACCAAGGCGAGCACGCCGGCGGACGCTTTCAAGGCCCTGGAGAAGGCGGCCGCGAGCAAGGATTACGCCAGGGTCCGTTCGATGCTCACCGGCGCCGACCGGAAGCGCTACTCGCTCGCCGATCTCAAGCAGGCGTGCGAGGCCGGCTGGGTGAAGGACCGGGCCTCCCTGAAGTCCGTCAACAGCAGCTCCCTGGACGGCGCGGAAGTGCTGACGCTACGAGATCCCAAGACCAACACTCTCTACTACGTGCCAGTGAAGCAGGAGGTCGGGGACTGGAAGGTCAACCTTTCGAGCCTGGAGTCGGAACCGTCCAACGCGGCCACCCTGCAGTCCGGGCAGGACGGCAGGTCGATCGGACAGACTGTCTACCTGGCCGACCTGGAGGTCACTTGCTACGAGGTCGACGTAAAGCCCGACACCGGCGCCGGCAGCGTCCAGACCGACGTCGGGTGGCTCTTCTACCTGCGCGTGGCCAAGACCGGCGACACCAGGATCAACATCGGCTCCCTCGAGTTCGAGGCAAAGAGCCAGAGCGGTGTGATGACCTGGACCCCCGCGTCGATCATCAACGGGCCGATGGACCCGCCCGAGCTCATGGGCTCCCTGAAGAAGGGCGACGCGCGCAAAGGATGGATAGCGATAGCGATTCCCGAGGACGTGCGCGACGTCGAGTTCGCGATCAGGGTGCCGTCGCGCGACCGTGAGGCTTCCTACCAGATGACCTACATAGGCGGGATCGTGATCTAGGGCCGGCGTCTCAGGGGACCGGCGGCATCTGCGGCCAGCTCTTGAGAGCGGTGTTGAGTGTGTCGCGGCTGGTGGCCTGCAGGGCGAGCGTCGAGTCGCCGGAGATCCCGCAGTAGTAGAACTGCCCGTCAGCTTCATATACGTAGGACGTGGACGTCGCGCCGACCTTCTTGAGGCTCCCCTTGAAGCGGCCTTGCAGCAGCTTCACGTAATCGTCGAAGAACTCCTCCGCGTCCAGCTGTGTGTCCCAGGCGGTCATGTTGGGCATGACGTAGCTCTTGCCCGGTCCCTGGTAGTACTGGATGGTGTTGCCGCCCCAGCCCTGGGAGGCCTCGGTCGCGGTCGCCTTACCGGCGTACTCCTCGAACCAGACCTCGATGTCGAACTCGCCCATCGCGTCGTCGTTGATGCGGCTCCAGCCCTTGCCCAGGGACGGGATGAGGTCGGGGAGCGGCACCGGCCTGGGGCTGCCCTTGCCCGCCAGGAAGACTTCCGGGTGCATGATCTGCTCGGTCGCCAGCGGCGGCTTGTGGAACGCGGCGTTCACCTGGCCTTCGCCCCCGGACTTCTGCAGGGCTTCCACGAAGGTCAGCCCCTGGTCGTATGGAAACACCAGGCTGCGCTGGAGGTACAGCGGCGCCCGATCGTACTGGACGCTCGACACGCTCTGCGCCTCCGACTGCACCTGCATCAACTGGGCCGCGGTAAGGTAGGTCTGCGCGTAGGAGTACTCCGTCGCGGTGGCGTCGCCCTCCACCAGCGACTCGATCGCGCTGGACTCGTCGCCGTTGTAGTCGGGCTTGTCGAGCGGCGGCGCGTCCAGGTTGAAGTTCTGGTCCTGGAGCGCATGAGTGACCTCGTGCGACATGGTGACCTCGTCGGAGGCCGTCCCCAGCCCCTTGCCGGATACGATGGTTATCTCGTCGGTCTTGGAGTCGTAGGAGCCGGCGATCTGCTCGGTCAGCACCTTGATCGTTATCTCCTGGAGGTTCTGCCCCGGCTGGAACAGCCCCAGGCCGACCAGCAGCTTCTGGTCCGCGGCCGTCTGCTTGCGCGACGACTCCTCGCTGTAGTCGGAGAGCAACTGGTAGAGGAGGACCGACGTGGAGCAGGAGACCAGTGGGACCTGCTTCTTCAAGGGGAGCCCTCGCAGCTTGGAGGTCCGCTGCTCGATCTGCAGGTACTTGGCGGAGTGGATGCGCGTGCCGCTCTTGGCCAGGTCCACCACGGTCTTGTTGTGCAGGAGGTCCTTCAGCGTGAAGGGCTTGAAGGCGAGGTCCGGCGTGGCGGGGCGCGCCGTCGGCACGGGGGTGCCGGTCCCGCCTCGCGTGGCGTAGTAACCGACGATCACGGCCGCCCCCGCGAGGATAATAACCACCATCAGCACCATCATCGTGATGCCTCTTCGCATCGACTCCCTGCCCTTCGTTATTGTCCTTAGCCCTTACATTAGGGTAATTTAATGATAACGCAGTAATCAGAGTGTGGGGGAAAGTGTTGTGAAACCCACCGCCCGCAGAGCATCTCTCATGCCGACCCGCGGCTGTATGGACCATCTCAAGAAGGCCAGCGGCGATGGGCAAATCCTCGCGCCGGGTCGCGCTCGCGCCGGAAAGGCACTGGTCTTGCTGGTCTGCGCACTGCTGGCAGGGTCGTTGGCCCTGACCGCCTCGGGGTGCGGAGAGTCGGGCAAGGTGAACACCTACGTCGACATGGCCAACAAGGTACTGGCCGAGGTGAACACCAAGGAAGGCGAGCTCAAGAAGTACTGGACCCTGCCTGTATTCCAGCAGGAAGGCCTCAACACGGCGCTGGCCGACTACCGCAAGTCGCTGGCCGCGAGCCAGGCGATGCTGGATGCCACCGATTTCCCGGAGCCGTGCCGCCAGCTGGACGACCTGCTGGGCCGGGCCGTGGACCAGGGGCGCGGACTGGCGGACATCGACACGCAGTTCGCGGACTACTTCGGTGGGCTTGCCCCGCTGGGCAAACAGGCGGAGCAGATCGTCAGCGGCATCAACAAGCTCGAGACCAGCACGGACGTGCCTTCAGCCGTTGCCGGTCTTGCCGATCAGGCCCGGACGCTCGACTCCCAGGTCAGGACGCTCAGTCCGTCGGCCCAGTTCTCGGAGGCCAACCAGCAGTTTCAGGCATTCGCCGACCTGGCCGCGAAGAACCTGACGGACGCGGAGGGCAAGGTCGGTAAGACCAGCGGGTACACCAGCCCCGACAACCAGAACAACTCGGACCAGCAGATCAACACCGATACCACGGGGACGGCCCCAGAGACCCAGTCCGGCCGCCAGAGCAGGGAGCAGGCCAGCTCGATAAGCTCCTACACGGATCCCATCGTGGAAGAGTGGGGAACGATCAACGGCGAGCTGACCGCCTTGCTCGGCCAGGTGATGCAGTCGGTGGGGCTGATGGCGAAGGCCTCCGAGGTGGAAGGGTACATCGGCCAGGCGGTCCAGCAGATCAAAGACCTCGAGAAGCAATACAAGTGAAGTAACGTTGGCGCTGGGGCGCCATCGATCAAAGCCGGCTCACAGCCGGCTCAAAGCCGGCCTTACTATGGGCGGCGGACGTGGCGCAGGGGTGGACGCCGACAGAGGGGTGAACGATTTGACAATCATTGAAGACATCGCGCGGTGGTCGGCGGGCCTGTCCATCGAGGAGATCCCGCCCCGGGTGGTCGAGATAGCCAGGAGCCAGGTGCTGTCGGTGCTGGGTGCCATTCACGCCGGAGCCGGGTGCGCCGGCGGGCAGTCGGTGGTCAAGACCGTCGAGGGCATGGGCGTGACCGGCCCCTGCGGCACTTATCCCGGCGGGAAGGGTTCGCTCCTGTTCCCGGCCATCCTGCAGAACGCGTCGCTCTCGATGGCGCTCGACTACGACGACTACCTGTTCCTCGGCCACACCGGGCACAGCGCGGTCTGCGTGCCGATGGCGGTGGGCGAGACGCTCGGCGCCGACACCGAGACACTGATCACGGCGCAGATCGCGGCGAACGAGATCGAAGGGCGCCTGGGCGGGACCGTCGTGCTGGGGCCGCACAACGGGCAGATGTGGGCGCATATCCACCTGCTGGGGGCGGCGGCGGCCGCGTCGCGCGTCCTGGGCCTCGACGAGGAGAAGACCGCCAACGCCATGGGCATCGCTCTCGCCGAGCCGGTCTTCTCGCTCTTCCCCGGCTTCATGGGGCCGCAGTCCAAGCTGCTGATCGCCTCGGTGCCTTCGATAACCGGCACCACGGCGGCGTTCCTTGCCGCCAACGGGATGACCGGCGCGCGCAACATCCTGGAGGACCCGCAGGGGTTCTGGGCTCACTTCTCGTTCATGCCGCTGCCGTTCATGATGACAGGCCTGGGGCGCGCNNTGGGTGACCGACACGATCGCGTTCAAGCCCTACCCGGGGTGCGCCTACATCGACACCGCGATGGACGCCCTGTTCGACATCATGGAGCGGTTCGAAAAGCAACTGGGGCGGCCGATCGATCCGGCCGAGGTCGCGGACGTCAAGGTGGAGGCCAGCCTGCTTACCATCGCCATGAACGGCATGTCCGCCGGCTACATGGACCCATCCAAGCTCTCGCCGACCAACATCAACTTCTCGCTGCCGGTGAGCATCGCGCTCGGCATCATCGCCGGGAAGCTCACGGGGGCGGAGCTGACCGATCCGTTCCTCGACGAGAACCGTCGGGAGATCGTGGCGCTTGCCGGGCGCGTGGAGCTGGCGCACAGCGCTTCGCTCTCGGTGCGATTCATCAAGGCGATTGACGAGGTCACGGACCTCGAGGCGATGCTTGCGGAGCTCGACGCGGTCTCCCTGTTCAAGGCGCGGCACAAGCTGCGCGAGCACCTGAAGCGCGTCGCGACCATGGGGCCGCGCGAGATGGTCGGCGCCTGGCAGAGCCTGAACCAGCCGGAGAAGATGCTGCTCAAGAGCCTGGTATCGCTTCGCGGTTTCTTCGGCAAGGGGCCCGGGTACGACCTGGGCCAGAGCCGGCTCGAGGACCTGCGGATGCCGTTCGGTGCGCGGGTTCACGTGACCCTGCGCGACGGTACGATGCTCGAGGCGGAGAAGCACATACCGCGCGGTGGCCCCGGCGACCCGGACAGGCTCCAGGTCGCGGCCGAGAAGTTCGTGCGCGAGGCATCACCCGTGCTTGGCGAGGAGAGGGCGAAGAAAGCGGTGGAGGTCGTGGGCTCCTACGAGAAGCACTCCCTTGCCGAGATCCGCGAGGCCCTGAGCCCGGCGGGCGCTTAGCCCGGCAGCGCGGCGCCAAAAGTAGAAAATAAGGTGGAAAGTACCTGTCCCCGGGAGTTTCCATGGGTCGGAAGAAATGGCAGATCGACCTGGCATTGAAGGGCTGGCGCGCCACGCACTGGGCCAAGAGGATCGGGCACGTGACGCCGTTCAAGCAGATGGCGGGGCTCATCGCCAGTGAGAAGGTGTTCCGCGGCTCGTTCATCCCGGTGGACGAGTTCATCGAAGTGCCGCCCAGCACCGTTGCGCCGCGCGAGGTCGTGGCCGACTACATCACCCGCGCGAGCCACAGGACCATCATCCACGACTGTCCCTGCCGGAAAGGCGAGGGGTGCAAGGACCACCCAATCGACCTGGGCTGCATGCTGCTGGGGGAGGGCTCACGCGATGTCGACCCCGGGGTGGGACGAAGCGCGACCGCCGAGGAAGGTCTGGCTCACCTGGACAGGGCGCTGGAGTCGGGGCTGCTGCCGCTGGTCGGCCACATATTCGTCGACAAGATCGTCTTCGGCATCGACGACTACTCGCGGCTGCTGACCGTCTGCTTCTGCTGCCCCTGCTGCTGCGTGGTCCGCTGCGAGATGAAGGGGCTCGTCTCGGTCTTTCCCGACAGCCTGGTCCGGCTCGAGGGTGTGACCGTCGCGGTGACAGACGAGTGTGTGGGCTGCGGGGAGTGCGTGGAGGTCTGCCCCATCGAGAACGTGACGATGGCTGGCGGGAAAGCGCAGATCGGGGAGATGTGCCTTGGCTGCGGGTCCTGCGCGCGAGCCTGCTCTCGGGGGTTCATCAAGGTCTCGATCGAGCCCGGCTCGAAGGTGCAGGACGAGCTGCGGCGGCGGGTAGAGGCCGGCGTCGATATCTCTTAGCCACGTCAGATGCACCACCTGACCCCAGTGGAAAATCTTCAAAAGCTGATTCTGCTCTTTACGGTGCCACCAGGAAGTTCAGCACCGTGTTCGCCGCCTGTTGTGGGAACTGGAACTCGAGTCCGTGTCCGCCTCCCCTGAACTGCGCGAGCCAGGCCTGCGGGATGCGGTTGACCATGATCAGCGAGTTCTGAGGCGGGGTCAGGATGTCCTGGGTCCCGGTCATGAGCAGGGTCAGGCTCTTGATATTCGGCAGCTGGTCGTAGGTGCCGCTCCAGGTGGCCATAGCCTGGGTCTGCTTGTTGACGCTTTCCGGTGGGATCGGCTCGGTGGACTTGCCCAGCGTGGCCTTGATGTAGGCCTGGTTCTTCTTGAGCGCGAGCCACTCCGGCGGGAAGAGCAGCGCGGTGAGGCGCTCGCCCCTCTCGGCCGGCGTCCCGGATGTGTTGGTGAGTTGCTGCATCACCTGTGGCGTCGGCGGGACGGTCTGCGGTCCGCCGCAGTCAGCGGCGTACAGGATGAGCCTGTTCACTTTCTGCGGGTGGCGCAGCACCAGCTCCTGCGCGATGTAGGTGCCCATCGAGAAGCCCAGCACGTGGGCGGTCTTGATGCCGAGCGCGTCCATGAATGCCGCGGTGTCGTCGGCGAACTGGGGGATTGTGAACTGCGCGGTGCCGGCGGACGTATCGCCCACGCCGCGGTTGTCGAACATGACGACCTTGTATTTTCTGGCGAGCGCGGCGACGAAGTTGGGGTCCCAGATGTCCATCGTCCCGCTATATCCCATGATGAGGACCAGGGGATAGCCCTTGCCGTAGATCTTGTAACCTACCTGGATGTCGCCCGCCTGGACCTTCTTCACCGTGACCGTGGCCGGCGCGGTGGGGGCTGACGAGGCCGTCGATTTGCCGCCGCACCCGGCGGCGAACAGCCCTGCGATGACAAGGATGACGACAAAGGACAGGGCCATGGTTCTTTTCACGGTTCCTCCTGGATGAGACTCAGTCAGCCTTGCGTCTTTTTCTCCCGCTCCTGTTCCAGCTCGAAGAGCTTCTCCACCGTCTCCTGGATGAGCCAGTCGGGGGTGGAGGCGCCTCCCGTCACGCCAACCGACGAGACTCCCACGAGCCAGTCACTCTCGATCTCGGAGGGGTCCTCGATCAGGCGAGTGTTGACGCACTCCTCGGCGCACCTCTGTGCGAGGTGGGCGGTGTTGCTGGAGTTCCTCCCGCCGGCCACGATCATGAGATCGACGTTACCGGCAAGCTCGTTCGCTTCCTCCTGCCGGCGCGCGACGGACTCGCAGATGGTGTTCATCACGGTAATATCTTTGAAGTCATGCTCGAGAACGGCCATCACTTCCTCCAGCAGGTCGCGTGAGATGGTGGTCTGGCAGACCACGCCGATCTTGATCTCCTCGCCCCTGTGCTCGTCGGCCCACCGCTTCGCCTCGTCCAAGCTCTCGAGGACGGTGACCGGCCCACCCGCCCGGCCTACGATCGAGCGCACCTCGGGGTGGCTCGCGGCGCCGAGGACGATGGGGTGGTAGCCGAGTTCGACCAGCATGCTCGCCGCTTCCTGGGCTCTCTTGACCGTCGGGCAGGTGGCGTCGACCAGCACCGCCCCAAGCGACTCGAGCTTCTTCTCGGTCGCGGTGTCGATGCCGTGCGACCTGATAACCACGTTCATGCCGGCCAGGTCGGGCAGGTCCTCACTATCCGGGTCGATCACCTCGAGACCGAGCATGCTCAGCCGCTTCACGACCTCGGGGTTGTGGATGAGCGGGCCGATGGAGTAGCAGCGCGCCTTGCCGCCGAACAGCATCTGCTCGGTTATCTTGAACGCCCTGTCCACGCCGGGACAGAACGACGAGTCTCGTGTCACCTCGATGTTAATCGCCATGCACCAAATGTACTGCATCGCCGGGGCGAAAAACAGCAGGCTGAGGCTCGAGTGCTTGCGACGGTGCCCGGTTAGGCTGATTATTGCTAAAAGAAGAGAGCGGCTGGTCAGCAAGCGCCGGCGCGCGCGGCAAGTTGGAGGTGGAGCATGAAAGGTCTGGTCGTCTATCACACCAAGTACGGGCACGGGAAGATCATCGTCGAAGCTATCGCCAGGGGCCTCGAGGAAGCCGGCCACCAGGTCACGGTGACCGACGCGGGAGCCAGGGACATCGGCGGCGACTTCGATTTCGTCGTAGTGGATTCGCCGACGAGGATGGGACGGATGATGGGTCCTGCCAGGCGCTTCATCAAACAGGAGCTAAGTGATCCGTCCTGGAAGGGCAAGCCCTTCATCGCGGTCGGGACTGGGTTCCGGCCCAAGGGTACCGCCGGGAAGTTCGACGAGTTTGGCGCGCGCAGTGCAGAGCAGGTGTACGAGACGCTCGAGAAGCAGGGGCTCAAGCCGCTGATGGAGCCGCAGAAGTTTTTCGTGGAGGAGATGAAAGGGCCGCTGGAAGACGGTGAAGAGTCCAGGGCGCTGGAGCTGGGCCGTTCGGCCGGACAGGAGTTGTCGGCGGCATCAACGAGTTGAAACGGGGTAGGGCTGTGCAAGAGCTGCGGGGAAAGAAGGTCCTGGTGACCGGGGGCGCGAGCGGGATCGGGAAGGCGCTCGCCATGCGTTTCTGCGCCGAGGGCTCCGAGCTGGTGCTGGTCGACATCGACGAGGAAGGGCTCGGGAAGACCGCGCGCGCGATCGAGTCGCTGGGAGGCAAGGCATCGGTCTACCAAGCCGACCTGATGGACCGCTCTCAGGTCGAGCTGATGCACGCGAGGGTGAAAGAGGAGGTCGGCTCGCCTGACGTCGTGGTCAACGTCGCCGGCATTGCACTGGTCGCGCCGTTCGAGGAGATACCGGTCGACGTCTGGGAGCGCGTGATAGGGCTCAACCTCATGGGGTACGTATACGTCACACACTACTTCCTGCCGGACATGATCGCGCGCGGGAGTGGACACATCGCCAACGTGGCCTCCGCCGCCGGCCTGTTCGGGATGCCGTTTCAGGCGCCCTACTCGGCGGCCAAGTTCGGCGTCGTGGGCATGTCGGAGGTGCTGCGCTGGGAGATGTCGCGCTACGGGATCGGCGTGACGACTGTCTGCCCTGGCGCAATAAACACGCCAATCGTGGAGAAGGCGACCTGCATAGGCTTCGACGACGCCAAGGTCAGGCGGAACGGATACGCGATCGCCGCGAGCCCCGAGCGGCTGGCGCAGGCGGTCGTGCGCGGGATCAAGAAGGACCGCGCGCTGGTGGTCTTTCCGCGCTTCGTGAGGGCGATCTGGTGGTTGAAGCGCATGTCACCGGCGCTCGGCGATGTGCTGGGCAAGGGATTCGCGCGGTTGTTCGACTGGCAGCACAAGTAGGATCCTGTGCCAACAGGTTGTGGCGTAGAATATGGCAGAGGCAGCGGCTGAGCGACGGTGTGGAGTTGCGGTGAAGTACATCAGGTTATTCCGCTTGAAGTCTACCCTCATCTACCTGTTCCCGTTCGTGCTCGCGCTGTCGGTCGGCATCCAGCAGACCAACGACGGCATCGCGCACGGGGTGCACTACACCTGGGTGACAGTCTTGTTCGCCTATCTCGCCTACTTCATGGGCTCGTTCTTTTCCAGCACACTGAACTTCTACGCGGACGTGCCGGCCGACGCCCTCCACGACGGCTTCTACAAGGATCAGGACATCTCAAAGCAGCCGTTTGTCACGGGCGAGGTCAGCAAGGCCGAGGGCTGGGTCGTGATGGGGATCACCGGCACGGCCTGCGTGGTGTTCTCGTTCCTGGTGAACCTGCGCTTCGCGGCGTTCATGCTGGGGGCGGTCCTCCTGCTGGGCGTGCTCTACTCGCACCCCTGGTTCCGCTTCAAGGAGAAGCCGGTCATCGATATCGTTACCAACGCCACCGGCGCGGTGCTCATCCTCATCGCGGGCATGGCGATCGTCTCCAGCGACTATCCTCCCGTGATCCCGATCATATTCGGCTGGCTGTTCTCGGCGGCGATGTACATGCCCAGCGTGGCGAACGACGAGCCGTTCGACAAGGCCGCCGGCTACAGGACCTCGGCGGTCGTCTTCGGCCAGAAGCGGCTGGTGCAGGCGATGATCCCGGTGGTGGCAGTGATGATCCCGGTGGGGATATGGGGCGTGCTCTCCAGCGCGCTCAACTGGGAGTACCGGCTGTTCTGCCTGCTGGGGACCGGCGCGGCGATCCTTGCGACCGCCACGGTCTGGCTCCTGTTCAACCCGCCGCACATCGAGCTCAACCCCGACTTCTACCTGGTGCCGCTTGCCGTTCTGCTGCTCCTCTATTTCATAGTCGCCATAGTGGAGATGACCTAGAGGCATGGCGCGTCTGAGGAAGTACTGGACGCTCCTCCGCATCAAGATTGCGCTCTCCTATTTCTTCCCGATGGCCCTCGGTTTCGCGGTCGCGGCCGACGCGAACCCCAGCATCGCCTGGTGGAAGGTGCCGGTCGGCTTCGGGGCTTTCTTCTGCGCCTGGTTCTTCGCGAGCACCCTGAACTTCTACGCCGACGTGGAGGCCGACCGCGAGTTCGCCGGCAAGTTCAAGGACATGGACCTGAGCAAGCAGCCCTTCGTGACCGGCGAGATGGGGAAGTTGGAGACCTGGCTGGCGTTCGGCCTGTCGGCGGCAGGGTGCGTCGGGCTGTCGCTCGCGCTCGGCTACCGCTTCGCGATCTTCAACATCGGCTTCATGCTGGTGATCGGCGTCCTCTACAGCCACCCCTGGTTCCGGCTCAAGGCGAGGCCGGTCACAGATATCCTCTGCAACGTGACGGGGATGGGCTTCTCGCTGCTGGCGGGCCTGTCGCTGGGGGGAAGCGGGCTGCCGCCGGTGGCGTTCCTAGTGTGGGGCGGCTTGTTCATCGCGGTCATGTACATACCAACGGTGGTGAACGACGTGCCCTTCGACGGGGCCGCCGGCCTTAAGACGTCGGGCGTCTGCTTCGGCGCGAGCCGACTGCTCTACTTCATGGCGCCTCTCGCTCTGGCGATGATCCCGGTGGGGATCCTGGTGGTGCTGAACGCTTCGGCGGCCTGGGAGTATCGCTGGATCGCCGCGCTGGGCACCCCGCTGACGATCGCGGGCACGGCCGTCATCTTCTACCTCTGGCACCCGCCGCACATCGACCTCAACCCCGACGTGGTGCTCTATCCGATGGACCTCGCCATCGTGGCGCTGATCGTCTACGGTGCGGTCCGGCTCGCGTGATCACGCACGGAATAGAAAAAGAGTGAGAGCCACAAGGGCGAAGAGTACCAATACGGCCACGATGACGAACCACAATCTGGCGTTCTTGCTAAAGCGCGAGGCTACCGAATAGACAATCCATACATAGAACGCAGAGACCAGAGCCGCAAACAGGACAATGGCGGCGTAGCGGTGGGTAGCAGCCACGAGCGTCGCCAAGCTGAGGCCCAGGACAAGGAGGAGGACCTTGAACGAAATGCGGGTCATCTCCTCTACGGAGATGGACAGGTAACTGTATGGCCCACGTCTTCGGCGTGTGCCTCGCTCCTGCAGTTGGATCATTCGGATGATCTCTGGGTCGATATCCACCGGCTCGTGCTTGATCTCACTCGGCGCGTGCCTGACCGTCGTGGCCGGCCCCTGGTCGTACCGGGCCCGCAGGCTGTCATCCGAAAGCACCTGATAGGCGGACGCCACCTCCTTGAACATCTCCTCGGCGTAGGTGGCCCCGGGAGGGTGCATGTCGGGATGGTACTTGCGGGCGAGCCTGACGTAGGCGGCGTGGATCTGCTCGTGGGTGGCATCCCGGTCGACGCCGAGTATCTTATTTGGGTCTTTGGCTTGTTGCCTCGCATCTGTCATGACACGGTCATTATATATGCCGTCGCGACCGGGGAAGCTGTCGAGCCGGCCGCTCCATAGATTTGAACCCCCGCCCTCTATCTGTGATACTTGATTTCGTTTTTCCAACGGCCCCGGGAGGATGATACCTATGGCCCTGCCGCTCGAAGGCATGCACGTCCTTGACCTGACCCGGCTGCTTCCAGGCCCTTACTGCACGATGCTCCTCGCCGACATGGGCGCGGACGTCATCAAGGTGGAGGACACCGCCGGTGGAGACTACCTCCGCTTGAACCCGCCGGTCGTCTCGTCCGGGATGAGCATCCACTTCCACGTGCTGAACAGGAACAAGCGCAGCATCGCGCTCGACCTAAAGCGCAAGGAGGGACGCGAGCTGCTGATGGAGCTCGCCGGCGGCTGGGCGAACGTGCTGGTGGAGCAGTTCAGGCCGGGCGTGATGGAGCGGCTCGAGCTGGATTACGACACGGTCAAGGAGGCCAACCCGGGGATCGTCTACTGCTCGATCACAGGCTACGGCCAGGACGGCCCCTACCGCGACATCGCCGGGCATGACATCAACTACCTGGGCTACGCGGGCGTACTGGGGGCGACCGGCCCCGCGGGTGGAGCGCCGATGCTGTCTGGGGTGCAGATAGCGGACCTGGGCGGAGGCGGCATGTTTGGGGCGCTGTCGATCCTGATGGCCTACACACACCTGCTGCAGACCGGCCAGGGCCAGCACGTGGACGTCTCGATGATGGACGGGAGCCTCTCCTGGCTGACGATCAACACCGGTGATGTGCTCATCGGCGGGCCGGGCCCGGCGCGCGGCTCGCAGTTACTGTGGGGTGCGACGCCATGCTACAACGTCTACGAGTGCGCGGACGGCTACATGGCGGTCGGCGCCATCGAGGCCAAGTTCTGGGTGCGCATGTGCGAGCTGCTGGGAAGGCCCGAGTACGCCGACGAGCAGTTCACGTTCGAGAAGTTCGACGAGATGTTCGCATGGCTGCGCGAGGCGTTCAAGGAGAAGACCCGCGACGAGTGGATGGAGTTGTTCGGGTGTGAAGACACCTGCGTGAGCCCGATACTCGACCTGGACGAGGTACCTAACAACCCGCAGGTCGCGCACCGCCAGATGTTCACCGAGGTGGACGACGAAAAGCTCGGCCGGATGAAGACGATCGGCATCCCGTTCAAGTTCTCCGAGACGCCCGGCGAGATACGTACGTCGGCGCCCTCCCTGGGCGAGCACACGGACGAGGTGCTCAAGATGCTCGGGTGCTCGGTCGATGAGATTGCGAGGCTGAAGGCGGACGGGATCGCGTGTTGAGGCGCGGCGAAAACGCAAAATTGGTGCCTGGCACCTTTCTCGCATTTTGCGAAACGGGGAGTTGAGATGAAAGACAGCACCAAGAACATATCCAAGATGCTGGGAACCGAGAACGCGGAGTCCGCGGTTCACCTCTACACCTACCTGAAGTACATCTCCAACTACCTCTACCAGATGGGCAAGAAGACGCCGTTCATCAAGAAGAGGCCGCCGCAGGAGGTCCCACCCGAGATCGAGGAGGTTCTGGAGATCCTGGCCAACAGGGTCATGCGCGAGATCGCGACAGTGGAGACGTCCACCTACCACGCCAAGGTCGTGCCGCTGGAGCTGGCCGAAGGCCTGGTGACCGTGAAGGAGGACGTGGAGATCCGCGACCTCTCTGAGTCCATCATTCCTTTCCCGATCGCGCGCGACATCGTCCTGCAGAACCCCGACAGCATCGCGCT
>PMJJ01000019.1 GCA_003157385.1 Actinomycetota bacterium
TTGTTGTCGTGGGCGGCTATGGTGAAGCGGCTGCGTGGCTTGACCTCGATCGCTTTCCTGGAGATGGTCTGCCCGCTCACCAGGTAGTAATCGAGATCGACCATGGCCGTGGCATCACCGGGGTTCTGCACGCAGATGTAGGTATCGAAGCCGTTGCGGGTGGTGCCCTCGGCGAAGTACCAGTCGCTCTGTGGCGCCGTGGCGCCCATCACGTCGTGGCCGCCGGTCCAGGCGCCCCGGTAGGTGAAGTACATCGGGCGCTCGGCTATCAGGTACTGCTCGCTCGAGACCTTGATGGAGACGTCGCTCTCGGGGGGGACCTCCGTCAAGACGTTGACGGTGGTGCGGCTCGACGGCGCCAGCTCGTAGCTGCGGTTGATCGTCTCGCCCGTGCCCAGCATGTACTCGAAGTCCGCCCTCGCCGGACCGCTCGATGGATTGAGCAGGCAGACGTACTCGGCGAAGCCCGACCGCGTCGTGCCTTCGGCGAAGTACCACGTTTTCGCCGGCCCTCCGGCTCTGCCCAGCGTGTCCGAGCCCCCGTTGGGCGCGGCATGCGCCGGCGCCGGCGCGAGCACCAGCATCAAGAGAACGGCCAGCGGCAGTGCTGCGATTGTTTTCGTGCGGATTTTTCCCACCTGTCCTTTGTGGCGCGGTTGCTGCGGCTCCGCGGTATTCTAACCTATTTCCGAGGTTTCCGCGCGTTGCTCCGCTTCACAGCGTGCGCGCGGTTGCTCTGATAGAATTCGCCTGGGTGGAGAAAGGAGGGGCTTTGGAGGAGAGCAAGCTTCCGGAGGAGGGCGCGGCCAGGCGCAGGCCGATAGTCGAGGCGTGGAAGGAGTCCACCAGGCCTCAACGGGCGATGGTCGCGATCATCTTGTTCTTCTATTTCCTCACCACGGTGACGCACCTGGTCAGCTGGGGGATGCACAAGGCCTCGCTGCGCCCGGACGCGGTCGCGGCCGCGATGCTCGCGATGCTGGCGATCTGCATCTGGCACTCGTGGATCGTTAAGGGGCGCCGGCAGACCATCGCGTTCTTCCTCGTCGCCTGGGTGGTCTCGTGGTTCTGTGAGTTCATCGGCGACAACTACGGCTGGTTCTTCGGCAAGTACAAGTACACCGGGACGCTGGGTCCGCGCGTGGGCGGAGTCCCGATCCTCATCATCGTCACCTGGTCGGTCATCATATACGCGGCCTTCATGCTGATCGACTGGCTCATCGGGCTCCGGGGGGCGCGCAAGGGCAACTCCTGGTGGGGCAAAGGCCTGTGGGCGGTGCTGATAGCGGCCGCGACCGCGACGCTGGTGTGCGCCTGGGACATGATGGTGGACCCGTTCGCCACCTCGAGGGTGTGGATCACCGCGGTGCACAAGCAGCCATGGTGGTGGTGGCAGGGAGGCCCCTACCTCAAGGAGTTGGGGGTCTGGAAGGGCTCGGGCGGAGTGCCCATGGGCAACTTCCTGGGCTGGTGGCTTGCGCCGTTCTTCATCATCCTGATCTTCTACCTGGTATTCCAGAACAGGAACCTGATCTCGGAGAAGCTCGTCAGCGTAGTGCCCTGGCTGGTGTACGCGTACCTCTACTTCACAGTCGTCTTCGTCTGCCTGGAGATGAACTGGTTCGAGAACGGCATGAACCAGGTCGCGCTGATCGGGACGTTCACCATGATGCCGGTTATCCTGATCGCGGCGGTGAAGGCGGCCAAAGACTACACCTAGGGACTTTAAGGTGGGGACAGGTACCTGTCCCTCTACCTGTTGAGGATGTCGTCCAGGATGGGGCGCCTGGTGCCGATCAGCGCCGGTATCAGCCCCGAGAGCATCCCCACCGCGACGACGGTAAACGCCCTGAACAGGTAGTCCCAGGGGATGATGGAGAGCGACACGTCCCCTATCGGGATCTTGAACGGGAACGCCTTGAAGTACGGGAAGATGATGGCGAAGTACAGCACCGTCCCCATCGCCACCCCCAGGAACGAGTAGACCGCCGCCTGCAGCACGTAGGTCATCACCACCAATGGGCTCCTCACTCCGATCGCGCGCAGGATGCCCACCTCCTGCCTGCGGTGAGTCACGTCCACGTAGATGATGATAAAGATGGTGACCGCGGCGATGAAAAAGCCCACCACCGTCATCAGCGCGTTGATGGTCACGAAGCTGCTGGTGATCTCGCGGACCGAGCCGGCCAGCTGCTGCCAGGTTCGCAGGGTCCCGGGGACGCCTGCCGCCTTCATCTCGTCCACCAGCTTGTCCTCGTTCCCGCGGTGGTCGGCGCGCACGACCACGTCCGTCGCCTTGCCCTGCAGTGCGGGCGCTATCTTGTTGAGCGCCGCATTGGTCACGAACGCCCTGTCGTCGGTCCCGTTGAACTTGGTCTTGAAGACTCCCCTGACCACAAACGGGTGGGAGGTGCTGTCGGTGATGACGTTGACCGTGTCTCCGACCTTTATCCCGTTCGGCGCGAAGTCCGTGTCATTCTCTTTCTTGCCGGCGATGGTGTCGCCCAGGATGATGCCGTTGGTGTCACCCGGCTTCAGGTAGCTGCCGGCGGTCATCTTCTGCGAGACGGTGGTGGCCTTCTCCTGGGTGGTGGGGTCGATCGCCGTGACGTCGAAGTTGCCGCGCGTCCCTCCGAACTCGATCGAGCCCGGCAGCAGCGTCTCGGCGGCGGACGCCTGCACCCCCGGCACTTTGTCCACCGCCTTCACTACCGCAGCGGGATTGTTGATGAAGTCCGCGCCCTTGGCCGGCGTGATCATCACGTTGCCGGTTTTGGTGTTGATGAGCTGGCTCTCGTTGCTCTCGACCACCCCGCTGAACAGCGAGTTGATGAAGAGCAGATTGATGAAGGCGATCGCCATCAGGAAGACGATGAGAGCGAGCGTACCCTTGTTGCTGTGCCGCACGTGCCGCACGATGAGGAAGAACGGGATGCGCTTGCTGGTCTTCATACGTGATTTTCCTCGTAGATGATCTTGCCGTCCGAGAGGGTGATTATCCGGTTGCCGTAGATAGTCTCCTCGTGCTCGTGGGTCACCATCACGATGGTGTGCTTCTCCTCCCTGTTGAGGCGGTTGAAGACAAGGAGCACGTCCTGCGCCGACTCCAGGTCGAGGTTGGCGGTCGGCTCGTCGGCGAATAGCACGTCCGGCTCGTTCATGAGCGAGCGGGCGATGGCGACCTTCTGCTGCTCGCCCCCCGAGAGCTGGCTGGGCAGGTGCGTGGCCTGTTCCTGGAGGCCGACCTGCGCGAGCATCTCGCGCGCCTTCTCGCGGCAGACCTCCGTCTTCTCGATCATCATCGTTGGGAGCATCACGTTCTCGAGCGCGGTGAGCTCGTCGATCAGTGCGAACTCCTGGAAGATGTAGCCGAGGTCGCGCAGCCGGATCTCCGAGCGGTCTTTCTCTTTCATCCCGGTGACCTCTTTGCCCGAGAGGTAGATATGGCCGTCATCGGGGGAATCGAGGAGCCCCAGCTGGTGCATCAGGGTGGACTTGCCCGAGCCGTTGCGCCCGGTGATGATGAGGAAGTCGCTTTTCTTGACAGTGAGCGACAAGCCCCGCAGCGCCTTCACGCTCACCTCTCCGAGGTGGTAGGTCTTGTGTATGTCATCGACCAGGATTACGTCATCCGGCCCGGGTAAAATTTCGCCTGCCATGTCCTACGGTTTCGCCGTTCGCTTCACAAATCCAGTCTACTCCGCTTGGAAATCCGCCTGTATGACGTCCCTCAAGGCTCGCCCGGTTCTCCCACTCGCGGCGGGCAGTGGCCTACATCCCCTTGAACTCGGGCGGCCGCTTCTCCATGAACGACGTAACGCCCTCGACCACGTCCTGTGTGGCGACCGCGATGCCCTGCAGCGAGCCCTCGCGGTCCAGTGCGCTGAGCAGGTCCGAATCGAACGACTTGTTGAGCATGCTCTTCATCATGCCGATCGCCCGGGTCGGTCCGCTGGCCAGGTGCTCGGCCATCGCCATCGCCTCGTCCATCAGCTTCTCGTGCGGGACCACGCGGTTGACCAGGTGAAGCTCGAGCGCTTCGGCCGCGCTTATGTCCTCGCCGAAGAACATGAGCTCCTTGGCCTTGGCGAGCCCCACGGTCCGGGGGATGAAGTAGGTGCCACCGGCGTCGGCGATGAGCCCGCGGCGCACGAACACCTGGATGAACTTGGCCTGCTCGGAGGCGACCAGCAGGTCGCAGGCGAACGCCAGGTTGCAGCCGGCGCCGGCCGCGGTCCCGTTGATCGCGCCGATGATGGGCTTCTCCAGAAGCCACATCGCGCTGACCATCTTGGAGTACGCGAAGCAGGTGATCCTCATGCCCAGCGGGGTGAAGGCGTCCTCGCGCCCGCCCCCGCCGGTCAGGTCGGCGCCCGTGGAAAAGCCGTCTCCCGCTCCGGTGAGGATCACGGCGCGGGTGGAGTCGTCGAACTGCAGTTTTTCGATGGTGTCACCCAGCGACTCGACCAGCGCGAAGCTCAGGGCGTTCTTCTTCTTGGGCCTGTTCAGGGTGAGTATTGTGACGCTGCCCTTCTTTTCGATTATGAGCTCTTCCATGACGTGTTCCTTTCCCGCGCCTCGGTTCAGCTGACTCAGAAAGGATAACCTTTGGCCGCGCGACGGACAAACGCGGACGGGAGTCCACGCGCATCTGTTAGAATGTCGAGCCAGGTAAAGCAATCTCAAAGGTGTGAGCGGATGTCTCTGTTCGACAGGAAGATCACCGTGGATATCGTGGAGGAAGGCGACCGCCTGCACATAAACGGCAGGCTCGAGGACACGCGCTCCGGCGTCGCGCTCCATCATATCGAGGTGGAGATGCTCATGCCCGTCTGGAGCGGCGAGATAGAAGAGATCTCCGGCGCGATGCCCAGCCACCCGCTGGAGGAATGTGTCGAGAGCCTCGAGAGCCTCAAGGAGCTGCTCGGCCAGAGGATCGTTCCCGGCTTCAGCGAGGTCGTGAAGTCGAAGGTCGGTGGAGCGGTCGGCTGCACGCACATGGCCTCACTGATCATGAACATGGGGAACGCCAGCGTGCAGGGAAGGGGCGCCTACCTCCGGACTCACATGACCGGGCAGCAGGAGAGCGAGGCGATGAAAGCCTACGCCGACGATCTCAACCTGCTGGACAGCTGCGTCTGTTGGCGCGAGGACGGCCCGTTGATGAAGCGCTGGCGCAACCAGCTGGGCCAGCCGTAAAAACGCGAGATTGGTGCCAGGCACCTTTATTGCTTTTTACTCCCCTTTGAACCGCGGCGGCCGCTTGTCGAGGAACGCCTTCAATCCTTCGCTCGCGTCCGCGCTCCTCATGGCCATGCTCGCCATCTCGTCGATGGCGGCGCGCTCCGGAGCATCCTCCCCGGCGGCGCCCTCCCTGACGATCGCCCGCAGCGCGCTCTTATGGCCCTTCATCGACAGCGGGGCAAGCGAGGCGATGTCGCGAGCGAGCTCCATGGTGAAACCCTCCAGCTCCTCACCGCAAACGAAGTCGAGCATCCCCATGGCGGACAGCTCCTCGGTCTCGAAATACCTGGCGGTGTAGAAGAGCTTGCGCGCGGTGGCGAGCCCGTAGGTCGCTACGAACCTTTCGATGCCCTCTGGCGGGTAGACTATCCCGAGCTTCGCGGGCGGCATGCCCATCAGCACCTGGCCGCACCCGATGCGCAGGTCGCAGGCCGTGGCCAGCTCGCAGCCGGCTCCCGCGGCGTACCCTCTGACCATGGCGATTACAGGGTAGGGAAACTCCTCGATGGACGCGATGGCGAGACGGAGAGGCCCGCCCGGGCCGATCAGCCGCTGGTTCTCCTCGGGGGTCGAGGCGGCCATGGCGTTCAGGTCCATCCCCACCGAGAATGCGTGCTCGCCCGTCCCGCGGATGACCGCGCACCGAGCCCCGCCCTCCTCGGCCAGCCTGTCGAGCTCGATCGCAAGCAGGCCCAGCAGGGACGCGGTAAGGGCGTTCCGCCTCTCGGGACGGTTCAGCGTCAGTACCGCAAACCCGTCTCTCTCTTCCACCACCAGCTCGGGGCTCTCGACCACGGCTCCTCCCCCCTCGATACGGACCATCCTATGATAGCGCATCGGGGTAAGGCGCTCCGCGAGGGTTCACTTGATGGGGGCCAGCCGGTAGACGACGCCGGCCTGGTCGTCGGCGATGAAGGTCACTCCGTCGGCGCGCATGATGATGCCGGTGGGCCGCCCGAGCCTGCTGCCGTCGGGCTGCTGCCAGCCGGTGATGAAATCCTCGGTGCCCTGGTAGTTCCCCTGCTTGTCCAGCTTCACGCGCACCAGCTTGTCGCCGGTGGGCACGGTGCGGTTCCAGGAGCCGTGGAACGCGACGATGAGGTTGTACTTGTAGGCAGCGGGCCAGGCGTCCGACGTGACGAAGGCGAGCCCGAGCGGCGCGGAGTGGGCCTGGTAGTCCACGTATGACGGCGTCATGCCGGACGAAGGGGGTGCTGTGGCCGGGTCAGTCACGAACTGGGTGTCGAGGACGTTCTTGCCATAGTAGTAAGGCCAGCCGTAGTTCGCGCCGTCCTTTATGATGTTGAGCTCGTCGGGAGGCAGGTTGTCGCCCAGGTAGTCCCTGCCCATGTCATTCGCCCAGACCTGGCCGGTGACCGGGTGGACCGTCATGAAGACCGAGTTCCGCAGGCCCGACGCGAAGGGGCGCAGCCCGCTGCCGTCGGCGTTGGCGATCAAGACCTTCGCGCGCAGCGGGTCCGTCTCGACGCCGACATTCTGGGACGAGCCCACCGAGATCAGCAGCTTCCCCTGGTTGGGCGGCGGGGCGAACATTATGGTGCGGGTTATGTGCTCCCCGTCCGCGGGCAGCCCTACCACCTGCCTGGGGTTCGACGCCTTCATCGTCGTGGGGTCATAGTCCCAGAGGGCGACGCGGGTCGTCTCCGCGATGTAGAGCTTGGTCGGATCGCCGGGGAGGAACGCCAGCCCGTGCGGGTGGTCGAGGCCCGAGGCCACAACCGTGGTGCCGTCGGCCACGCCGTTGTTGTCCTTGTCGGGCAGCGCCACCACGGAATCGCTTCCCGGCGTGCTGACGAGCATCGTACCGTTAGAGTCGAACACCATCACGCGCGGGCCGCCGAGTCCGCTCGCGAACGTCGACATCGCGAAGCCGGGCGGAATGGTCAGGGGAAGGCCGGTGGAATTCTGAGCGGCCTTCGCCGCCCCCGGAGCGCTCGAGGGCGCCGAGGATGGTTTCCTGGTCGCCGTCTTGCTGGTGCCGCAGGAGCCCGCAAAAACGACAAGCGCCAGCAACAGGAGCACAGACGTTACGTTGATGAGAGTCTTGCGATCGCGTTTCATCGCCGAGGTTCTTCAACAGAACAGGCGGTTATCCTGCGAGACGCAAGATAGGCGTCATATTTGCATCGAAGAATTCAAAAAAGAGGTTTGACCCCTGTTTCGCGTCAGGACTTTGCGCGTGCGAGGTTGTCCCCCGAGTCACGCGCGCCGGCGTCCGCTCCCGGCGCCACCAGCCCGCCGAACTCCTCCTGGTCGATGCGCTCCTGCCTGCCGTGGGCGCGCTCGGCCTTGTAAGTGTGCTTCAGCTCGGACAGCCAGTAGCGGTTGCGGTCCTTCCATTTCATCAGCGTGCGGTGGCCATATATCCGTATGGCCATCTCCTGCCAGCGGAACCTGAACCCCAGCTTCCAGCACTGCGCTATCGAGTAGAACTTGCGCATCGCCTTGATGCCCGCCTCTTTCTGGAGCTGGAAGGGTGTCATCTTGGTGGGCCAGAAGACGACGTGGTGCCCGCTGAACTTGCTCCAGTCGTCGGAGAAGATCCTCTGCTCGCGGCACATCTCGTCGTAGGTCTCCGACCCCGGTATGGGGGTGAGTATCATGTACTGCACCGAATCGATCCCGGCCTTCTTGGAGAAGCGAACGGTCTCCCGGATGCTCTCCTTGTCGTCCTCGTCCGAGCCCATCACGAACATCCCGTGCACCTTGATCTTATGCTTGTGGATGATGCGCACCGCGCGCTCCATGTCCTCGACGGTCTGCCCCTTCTTGTACGCCTTGAGGGTCTCGGGGTTCGCGGATTCGAGCCCCAGGTAGAGGAACATGCAACCCGTCTCCTCCATCAGCTGCATCAGCTCATCGTCATCGACCACGTCCACACGCGTCTGGGCGGTCCAGCGCGGCGTGATGCCTTCCTCTTTCATCCGCCGCAGGAGCTCCTTGGTGTGCGTGGGGGCAGCAGTGAAGTTGTCGTCATAGAAGAAATAGACCGCCTTGGGATACTGCTCGTAGAGCTCGGCGAGCTCGGCGATCACGTCCTCGGTGTCCCTGAACCGGTACCTGCGCCCGAACATGGAAGTGACAGTGCAGAACTTGCAGTTGAATGGGCAGCCACGCGAAGTCATGACCGGGATGATGGTCCTCTCGTCGAAGCCCTGGATGAGCGACAGTTTCGGCCAGGGCAGCGATGACAGGTCGGCGTTCCACTCGCGGTCGGGGTTGTGAACGATCTCATCGTCCCGCATGTAGGACAGGCCCGCAATCGCGGAGATGTCCGCGTACTCCGGCGAACCGCCCAGGTGCTTCGCGAGCTCCACCAGCGTCTTTTCGCCCTCGCCGCGAACGACGAAGTCCGCGCCCTTCTCCAGCGCTTCGTCAGCCAGGAACGAGACGTGGGCTCCGCCCATGACCACCGGCGCGTCCGTGATCTTCTTGATCCGCTCGACCAGGCCGTATGCGACGGGCGCCGTGGGTGTGATGGTCGATATGCCGACCAGGTCCGCGCTGGCAACCTCGTCCCAGTCGATCCTCGCGCACTCCTGGAAGTAGATCTTCACAGAGGCGCCCAGTTCCTGCTCCAGCACGGCGCCGAGCAGCGGCAGACCCAGGCGCGGAAGCTTGTACCTGGAGAAGACGTGGAAGCCCGGAGCCTTGGGCTCGATGAGAACGACGCTTTTGATCTCGCGCGTCTCAGTGGTATCAGTGGTATTCATTTAGCACCATCACCTTTATCCCCTTCGCCTGCTTCAGACCGGGGTCGCTTGTCACAAAGGCCGTGGCCCCCGATTCCTGCGCAGTCGCCAGCAGCAGGCTCTCTGTCGGTCCCATCTTGCTGGCGGCGCGGATCTCAGCCGCCCGCGACGCGATGCGCGGGTCGACGGAGACAGTCTCGAGGTTCGGCATCTCGTGGATGAGCACGCGGTAGAGGTCGGCGAGGTCGTCGTCGCCCGCCTCCAGCGGCCGGACCATCAGCTCGGTCAGGCTGATCGACGATACGATCCCTTTGACCGAGTCAGCCTGAATCTCCCCAAGCACGACCGCGGTGAGTTCGGAGTCCTCGCCCCCCCGGAAGTGCTGGATGAAGACGCCGGTGTCCACGCCTATCACCTTGTGTTCGCTGATATCTTTTCTGAGTCTTTTTGACTTCATGTCTCGCGCTCCCCCCGGAGGTATTGAGAGACGTTGATCTCTTTCCAGACCTCGGAGCCGAGCCCGCGCATGAACTCGACGAAATCCGCGGGCCTGGCCAGTATGGCAACTACGCCGTCGCGGTAGTCGAAGATCAGTTTGTCACCGGCTTTGAGCCCGAGGACGTCTCGCGCCTTCCTGGGGATAACGACCTGGAATTTAGAGCTGACAGTTGCGGAGTCCATGTGTCTTTTCTTTCTTTTCTTCCCGTCAGTAGCGGTTCCGAGCAGGATAGCACGGGGTAAAGGAATGTGTCAATTTGTAAAGCGAATATTTGATTAGTATTTCTGTTTGTCATTTGGTAGTACCTGGAAGAATGGAGGCCGCGGAGCGCAAAACAGGAGAATTCAAGAAAGCGGTCTTACCCATTCTTGAATCAGATCGCGTTGAGCCTGCGGCCGGCCTTGGACATGGCGGGGTAGATGCGCCTGAACTCCTGGTACAGGAGGTCGTACTCCCGGGCCCGCTTCTCCTCGGGCTCGAAGGTCGCACGGACCTTCACGGCCCGCTTGATGTCGGAGTATCTCTCGAAGACCCCCAGCCCCACCCCCACCGCGAGGGCGCAGCCCAGCGCGCCCGCCTCCTGCGGGTTTGCCACCGCCTCGATGGTGCGCGAGGTCGCGTCCGCGATGACCTGCATCCAGAGATCGCTCTTGGCGCCGCCGCCGATGGCCCGCAGGGAGGTCGAGCGCAGGCCCGCGCGCGCCACCTCATCGATCATCCAGCGCAGGTTGTAAGCCACGCCTTCGTAGATGGCGCGGAGCATGCAGTCGCGGTCGTGTCCCAGTGACAGGTTCACGAAGCCGCCCCTCACGGTGGTGTCGGTCACCGGGGCGCGCTCCCCGAACATCCACGGCAGGAACAGCAGGCGCTTCGACCCCGGGTATACATCTAAAGCCTCCCGGTCCAGGTACCCGTAAACGCCGCCGTCGGCGGACTCGGCCACCTGCCTTTCGTCCGCGGAGAGCAGCTTGTCCGCGAACCACTCCAGGCACAGGCCCGCGGTCTCCGACTCTCCGATCATGACGTACATGTCGGGGTCGGGGGACGCCACGGACGCGATGCCGTATCTGGGCAGGTTCTTCTGCTTCGCCACGGACAGGCACAGCCAGGACGACGTGCCCAGGTAGATGTGCGCCTCGCCGTCGCCGAGCGCCCCGGACCCGCTGGCCGCGGCGGGGATGTCCCCCATGCCGGCGATGATCGGGGTCCCTTCGGGCAGGCCGGTGTAGCGCGACGCCTCCTCGGTCAGCCCGCCGACGACGTCGGTGGACCGGTGTATCGGCGCCATCTTCTCGAGCGGCAGCCCGGTCACGCGCAGCAGGGTCTTCGACCACTGCCGGTCCTTGGTGAGGATGCCGGTGCCGCCGGCCCCGGTGTCGTCGATGGAGAACTCCCCCGTGGCCCTGTTGACCAGGTAGCCTGCCACGTCCAGGAACGCCCTGGTCTCGCGGAAGACGTCCGGCTCGTTCTCCTTGAGCCAGGCGTACTTGCACACGACGTCCTTGCCGGACGGTAGCGCGCCGGCGATCAGCGAGAAGATGCGCTTGCCGCCAAGCCTGCGGATGAGTCGCCGGGCCTGCTCGTCGGCGCGGCTGTCCAGCCAGGTGATGGCGGGGCGCAGAGGCGTGCCCTCGGCATCGACCGGCACGAACGTGAGCATCTGGCCGGCGAAGCCCATGCCCTTGACGCTCGCGGGGTCCACCCCGCTGTCGGAGAGCAGTTGCCTGGTGTTGGAGGTCACCGCCCGCCAGTAGTCCTGCGGGTCCTGCTCGGCCCAGCCGGGCTTGGGGTACTTCACCTCGTAGGGCTCGAACGCCCTGGCGATGACGTTGCCGTCCGTGTCGGCCAAGACGGCTTTGCTGCCTCCCGTGCCGACGTCGTGACCTATGAGAAGGTCGGTCATATCCTCTCCCGTTCAGCCGGCGCTCCAAATGCGCCTGATGTACCACTGGTGCCTGGCACCGGTGTTGCGTCTTTCAGATCTTGAGGTCGACGCTCTCGGCCTTGCCGTCCTTGTCGATGTGCTCGATGTAGATGGGCACGGTCTCGCCCATCCCGGTCCCCTTGATGACTTTCGCCGCGAGCTCGAGCATGTCGGTCGGCTTCACTCCGCCCTCGGGCGGGAACACGCCCTTGCCCTCGACCTTGCCCTCCTTCATCAGGATGGCCCCCATCGCGGCCGGTATCCCGGTCCCCTCGCCGGCGCCGGCGCCCGCCGAATACATGGAGAAGACGAACTGGTGCGGCTCTCCGCCCTTGGTCCCCTTCACCTCGACCTTGAGGCAGCCGCTCGGCTCGGTGACCCCCGCTTCGACGAGGAAGCCGGGCCGCCTGGAGATGATGTAGGCCACCTCGAACTCGATCGGGATGACCTCCGACCCCTGGACGATGATCGGCTCCTCGCTGGCGAGCCCCAGCTTCACCGTGTCCATCGTGAGCTGGAAGTACGGCAGCGGGAAGACGATGCCCATGTTGGTCACGCGCTTGATGCCCTTGAAGTACTTGGGCATGGTGATGGTCTCCGGGTGCGGGTACGGATACACCGGGTAGGAGCCGATGTTCTTGAACTCCGTCTCCTTGACGAACTCCTGCCCGCTGGGCTCCAGCATCCTCACATGGATGAACTTGCCGTCCACGAACAGCGGGATGTCGCTGGTCATCGCGTGGATGCGGTGCTTGATGACGGCCCCGCCCTCGGCGGGCTCGCCTCCGTGCGCGTGGTAGATGTTCACCTCGTCGACCGCGTCCAGCATCTCGTCCACGCACCAGCGAGCGAGCACGTTGGCCATCCCCGGCGAGTTGCCCATCCCGATCAGCGCGGATATCCCCGCGGAGGAGGCCTCGGAGTCGAGCTCCAGCATGCGCTCGGTGGCATCGAGGTCGTCGCACACGTCGACGTAGTTGATCCCGGCCTCGATCGCCGCCAGCAGCACCGGCGGGCCGAAGCGGTAAAACGGGCCGATGCAATTGAGGACGACGTCCGATCCCGACATCGCCTGCTTGAGGCTGGTGGGGTCCTCCGCGTCCACGCGGACTGCGGACGCGTTGCCGCCGAGGGAGGCCGCGAAGTCACAGGCGGCCTCGTAGCGGTTCTCGCCGATCACGATCTCGTCGAAATAGCCCGAAGTCGCCAGCGTGCGCGCGGCGACGCTCCCGATGCCACCGCAGCCTCCCAGAACCGTTATCTTTGACACCTGGCACCTCCTGCAAATGGGGAAAGTCTCCACTGACATACTAGCAGATGAAGCCCGGGGCCCGGGGCGATGGGGCGGGGGAAAGACGGGACGAAAAGTACCTGGTACGCCTTGTCCCGCGGGGGGTCGGTTCACTTTTTCCGGGGACATGCCGATAGGATTGGTGACGCAGGGACCCGCAACGAGGCAAGGAACGCCGACGGCGTTTTGGGCCGTGCCTTCGGCAGTTGCGGAAAGTATCACAAGGGGATGATCCAAGATGATGCGGCGGACACCTTTTGCTCTCCTGGTTATTGCTGTATTCACGTTCTGCCTTCTCGTGGCACCCACGGCGGCTGCAGCGATACCGAACTACAACTGGAACCCGATGGGCGGAGCGATAAGCAGTTACTGGGTGAGGTCCATCGTCACCAACCCGGCGGACGGGACGATCTACGCGGCATGCGAAGGCTCGTACCCCTGGGGCCAGACGTACGGCGTGGGCGTCTGGAAGTACCAGAACGGGGCCTGGAGCGACACCGGCACGCTCAGCAACGATGATGTCTCCTGCCTCGTCTTCGACAACCAGAGGGGGATCCTCTATGCCGCGGCCGGCAGCAACGGCGTCTGGAAGTACGACGGGAAGAACTGGAAGGACACCAACCCCGGGATGCCGACCTCGGCGGACCAGATCGCGCTCGACCCCAACAGCGGTAACCTCTACGCGGGGATGAACGGAAACCCCGAGACCGGGGTAAGGCTGTACGCGAACGGCTCGTGGGGCGACATCAGCATGAACCTGGGCGGCTACGCGATCGAGGGAATGGCCTTCGACCCGGCCACTAACGTGACATACGCCGGGCCAGCTGGCCAACATGTCTTCAAGCTCGTCGCCGGAGCATGGGTCGACATGGGCGGACCCGGCACCAGCTACACCGCTCACCGCATCGCGGTCGACGCGTCCGGCACGAACGTATATGTGGGAACGTCCGGCAACGGGATCTTCAGGTACGACGGTAAGAGCTGGATCGACACCAAAGTAGGGTCGATATATCTCACGGACGCCATGCTGTACGAGCCGATATCGGGACTGCTGTACGCCGCCTGCTACGACCCCGCCTCTGGGGGCAAGGGGGTCCTTGTCTACGACGGGTCCAACTGGTACGACACGGGACTGGCGCAGCAGAGCTCCGTAGCCCTCTCGATCGGTTTCAATAAGGCGACCAACACCCTGTTCGCGGGGACTGACGGCTACGGCGTGTACTCGGCCCAGCTGCCGACGATCCAGGCCTGTAATCAGAACTTCGGGTCCCCGGGCTCGGAGGTCGACGTAACCATAACCGGCAGTGCCACCAACTTCATACAAGGGCAGAGCTACGCGGTCTTCTCGAACCCGGGCATCGCGGTACAGTGGACCGACGTGACCAGTCCCACGAGCGCCATAGTGCGCATCGATATAGCAACCGGCGCACCATTAGGTCCCGGTGACGTGAACGTCATCACCAACGGCGAGGTGCCGTTGCCGCTCTACGGCGGCTTCAACGTCCTCGCATCGCCACCCAACGTCTACTCGATCGACCCGAACACCTGGAACAACGCCTACCCGGGGCAGTTCACGATCCAGGGCTCCGGGTTCAGCGGCCATAAAGCACTCTACGCTCGCCTGACCAGACAGGGCGACGGGGACCGCATCGGGTCCAATGTCAGCGTACAGAATGACAACCAGTTCACCTGCACCTTCGACCTTACCGGGACCCAGCCCGGGCAGTGGAACGTAGTGGTCTGGTACGACGGGTCGAGTGAGGGCACCCTGCCCAACGGGCTCAACATCGTGCAGCCAGCGCCGGTGGTCAAATATGTCATCCCGAATACCGTCACCAGCGGCGGGGTGGTGGATCTCACCGACGTCCATGGCTACAACTTCCAGAAGGGCGCCTGGATAGTGTTGAAGAAATCCGGCAGCGGCATGATAAAGGCCTTGAGCGTGACCACGGTCTCGCCGGAGCAGCTGGCCTGCACCTTCGACCTGACAGGCGCGGCGGCCGGCGCCTGGGACGTCATCGTCGAGAATCCCGACGGCCAGAACAGCGCGCTGCAGGGTGGGCTGATGATTCAGGACCCGAAGCCGGTGGTGGCGGGCGTCCAGCCGGGCGAGGGGACGCCCGGAACTCGAGTGACGATCACGGGCTCGAACTTCGGCCCGGGCGGCGATTCGTCCACCGTGACCATCGGGGGGGTCCCCGCGACCGTCGTCTCGTGGAGCGACACGACCGTGGTCATCGTCGTCCCGGAGGGCGCGACCAGCGGCAGCGTGGTGGTGACCTCGGCCGCGGGCGACTCGAACAAAGACCACGACTTCGTGGTGCGCGAGCTGCCCAAGTCCACCTGGTACCTCGCCGAAGGCTCGACGGCCTGGGGATTCACGACCTTTGTCACCATCGAGAACCCCAATCCGGCCGCGGTGACCGCCAGGGTCACCTACATGGTGCCGGCCAGTGCGGCGACCGGGAAGGGCGGGTCCGTGTCCCGCGTGGTGAGCCTGCCGGCGGCCAGCCAGACGACGCTGAACCCGGCCGACGACCTCCACTCACCCAGCGACTTCTCGACCAGCGTGGTCTGCCTCCAGGGCAAGACCATAGCCGTCGAGAGGACGATGACCTTCGCCGGCGCGGGCGGGGAAGCCATCGGGGCCCACAGCTCCATCGGGGTCAACGCTCCCGCCAGGACCTGGTACCTGCCGGAGGGATCCTCGGCCTGGGGCTTCGACTGCTGGTGCCTGGTGCAGAACCCCGGGAACACCGACGCTAATGTGAGTCTGACTTACATGATCGAGGGGGTCGGGCCTCAGGTCGTGAAGCACAAGGTCGCCGCCGGCTCGCGCGCGACCTTCAACATGGCCGACGACATCGGCGCGCACGACGCGTCCATCGAGGTGACCTCCGATCAGCCGGTCATCCCGGAGCGGTCCATGTACACGCACGTCACCTACCCCGGCGGCGTTACGGCCCTCAGGGAAGGGCACTGCTCGATCGGGGCCACGACGCCGGCGACAGAGTACTTCCTCGCCGAGGGCTCGACCGCCTGGGGCTTCGAGACTTACGTGCTGGTGCAGAACCCCAACAACAAGCCTGACTCGGTAACGCTGGACGCGCTCACCGACGGGCACGGTGTGATCGAATCGACCTTCGCGATGCCGCCCAAGTCCAGGCGTACCATCCCCATGAGCGAGGTGGTTCGCGAGCCCGCGGACTTCTCGGTCACGGTGCGGGGCAGCCTGCCGCTGGTGGCCGAGCGTTCGATGTACTGGTCGTGCGCGGGCTACCCGGGCAACGGGATGCATGACTCCATCGGAGTGGCCGGGCCGCATAAATCGTGGTACCTGCCCGCTGGAGGCGCAGTCGGGGGCCGGGACGCGGAGACCTACACCTGCGTGGCGAACCCCAACGACAAGGTCGTGACCGTGAAGGTGTTCTACTTCACGCCGTCAGGCAAGGGTGGGGCGATCATGACCGACGAGATCGCGCCCCATTCGCGCAAGACCTACAGGATGGGCGCCATGGTGAGCGGGCCGGCCGCGGTGGCCGTCTCGTCGACCGACGGGAACCTTCCGATCGTAGTGGAGGGCTCGATGTACCTCGACGGCAAGGCCGCAGGCACCAACACGATAGGGGCGTTCTCGGACTGACAGGCGTTCACACAGAAACGCACCACTGGGGTCA
>PMJJ01000022.1 GCA_003157385.1 Actinomycetota bacterium
CTGGATCGACCTCGAGGGTCCCACGGACGATGAGATGCAGAAGGCTTCCGCCCTGGTCGGCGCCCACCCGGTGGCGCTGGAATACTGCAAGCGGATGGACCCGCTCCCGAAAGTGCAGGAGTTCCCCTCCAACCTGTTCGTCTCCTGGTGCTTCATCTCGAAGCGGCAGGAGGCCGGAGAGCTGAGCACCGATACGGTGTGCATGTTCCTGGGCACGAACTTCCTCTTGAGCATCCACGGCAGGCCCCTTGCCGCGCTGGACGACATCTGGGACAGGCTGATGAAGGACAAGAGCCTGTACAAGGACGAGACCGCCACGATCCTCTACGCGATACTCGACAACGCCGTCGACGAGTACTTCCCCTACATCGAGAAGATCACCGACGACATCGACGACTACCAGGACAAGCTGCTGTCGGGCGACGACACAGGGGACTTCGAGACCATACTCGCCCTCAAGCACAAGAACATGCAGGCCCGCAGGATGGTGGCGGCGCACCGCGACGTCATCTTGAAGCTGCAGCGCCGGGACATGCCGTTTATCCCCGAAGAGCTGTCGGTGTACATCCTGGACGTCTACGACCTGCTGGTGCGGGCGGCGACGGAGGTCGACTCGAACGCGGACCTCATCACCGCCAGCATGGACATCGACCTGAACATGATCTCCAACAGGCTGAACGTGGTGATGAAGAAGCTGACCATCGTGGCCACGATATTCCTGCCATTGACGTTCATCGTCGGCGTCTACGGAATGAACTTCAAGAACATGCCCGAGCTGGGCTGGCGCTATGGATACCTGCTCGCCTGGGCTGTTCTCTTTGTGATAGCAGTGCTCACATACTTCTTCGCGAGGCATTTCGTGGAGAGGCAGCCGACGGTAAAGCGCAAGCAGAAATCGGGAGGCAAGCTTGGCACAGGTGATTGACGCCGAGGTAGCCCTGCCTCTGCCGCCATCGACGCGGGACGCGGTGAAGACGCGAATCTGGGTGGAGCGCTCCACGCTCGACAGCCGCCTGAAAAAAGAGGGCCCGCTGTTCGTGCTGACGGCCGCGGTGGTGGCGCTCTCGTTCCTGCTGCCGACGCTACAGGCGCACCACGCCTGGATCAACATCCCCTGCATCTTCCACTCGCTCACCGGCGTGCCCTGCCTCGCCTGCGGGCTCACTCGCAGCTACGTGTTCACCGCCCACGGCAACTTCGCGGCGGCGTTCAATATGCACCTCCTGGGGCCGCTGATGTTCTTCGCGACCTGCGGCGTCGCCGTGTATCTCGGCGCGTCCGTGGTCTCCGGCTACCGCATCAGGTACACGCTTTCGAAGCACTGGCGCAGGTTGGCTTTCTGGTCGGTGCTTGGGCTATTCTTAGTCTGCTGGGGGATCAAGCTCATCTTCATGAGAGGCAGCTGGTGAGCGCCCCGGCGGGGTGGTTCTGAAAGGAGAGGGCATGGACGAACAGCAGGCGGGGCTTGGTCAGAACCTCTATTATTATATTCAGGAGCGCATCAACAGCGACTGGACCACGGACGCCGGGATGGCGGTCGTCCTCACCATCTTCACCTGCGGAATATACGGCCTCTACGTCTTCTACAAGTTGATGGAGCGCAGGGACAGGCACCTGGCCCGGGTGGCTAACATGATCAACACGTCGACGGCGCTCCTCAAGCAGCGGGCGTCCGCCGACGGAAAGACGGAACTGATCGCGCCGGAGCTGTCGCAGCTGGAGATGCTGCAGCGCCAGATATTCGACCAGAGCAGGGAGAGAGGCGCGGTCCTCTGGCTCATCCTGGGGGTATTCACCGGTATCGCCATCTGGATAGGCTACTACTTCATCATGGATGACATGGCGAGGCACGACGTGCTCGAAGCTCAGTTCTTCACCCTGATGTCCGCCGCGCTCGCCAAGGCGGGCCTGGCGGGCCAGACATCGAACGCGGTGCCCAACATTCCGGACCGCAACTTCGCGGTCTACCTCATCGCATCGATCTTCACGTGCGGGATCTTCTCGTTCTACTGGCTTTACGTGCTGGTGGATGACGGCAACCAGCACGTGAAGGCGCAGGTGCAGTGGGAAGATTTCATCTACACGGCGCTCGTGACCGCCTGACGGTCCGGCGGTAACAACCGGAGGTGCAAGATGCAGTTCTGTAGCCAGTGCGGTCAGGGTAACGCCGAGGACTCGGCTTTCTGCGTGCAGTGCGGGGCCCAGATTTCCGCTTCGGGAACCGGAGCGGCTCCACCCCAGGGTCCTCCTCCAGGGCAGCCGCCAGCGGGTCCGCCGGGTCCGCCGCCGGGGCCGCCCGGGCCTCCACCGCCAGGGCCGGCAATGCCTCCCCCGCCGGGAGCACCTCTTCCGCCGCCTGGAGGTCCTCCGCCGCCGCCAGGGCAGGCATGGACGGGACAGCAGCCTCCTCCTCCGGGAGGCATGCCTCCTCCGGGTTACCCGCAGCCATATCGCCAGCAGGCTCCAACCGATGGCATGGCCATCGCAGCGCTGGTGGCCGGGATCGCGGGCTTCTTCATCTGCCCGGTTATCGCCGGGGTGCTCGCGATCATCTTCGGCTACATGGCGAGGCGTAACATCAGAGAGAGCGGGGGTGCGCTTGGCGGTGACTCGTTCGCGACTGCCGGCATCATACTGGGCTTCATCCAGCTGGGGATTGCTTTGATAGTTATAGTGATCTGGATCATAGTCCTTGCGGCGGCGAGCACCAACAATAGCATGGTAGTGCCAGGACTGGCGGCGTTGCTTCCGCTCTTGTAGCGAATCTCAAGAGTCGGTCTTTATCGGGACCCGTGATATGGGGCTTCGCGAGAATCCCGCGGGCTCTGCGCGGATGGCCGTCAAATCATTGGGTGAGCTTGTTGCCATCTGAGCCTGATATCAGGCTTCGCGGCATTTATCAGCGGTTATTCGGCCTACTCCTCGTCGTCGCCTTCGCCGGTGACTTCGATCTCACCCTCGAGCGAGTCGAGCAGAGTCTCCACCTTCGCTTGGGCGCCGTCCAGCTTGTCCTGGCAGTACTTGATGAGCTCGACGCCGCGCTCGAACAGCGCCAGGCTCTTTTCCAGCTCGAGCTCTCCGCTCTCGAGCGAGGCCGTTATCTTCTCGAGCTCCTCGATCGCTTCCTTGAAAGTCGGCTCGTCTGCCAAAGGGCTCACTCCTTCCCGGTGACCTCGGCGTCCAGGCTGCCGCGCGCCAATCTAATATTCAAGGCGGCTCCCCGTTCTACCTCGTCCGGCGAGCGGACCACCAGGCCTGTCGCCTTGTCGAACGTTATCGAGTAGCCGCGATCCAGCACCGCCAGAGGGCTCAAGGCCATCATCGCCGCCTTGACGCGCTCGAGCGTACCCCGCTTCCTGTCGCCTTC
Source organism: Actinomycetota bacterium (assembly GCA_003157385.1). Taxonomy (GTDB): domain Bacteria; phylum Actinomycetota; class Geothermincolia; order Fen-727; family Anoxymicrobiaceae; genus FEN-680. Next base: position 3,368 of record PMJJ01000022.1, read on the forward strand.
CACCGCGATTCCCCGCAGCAGTGCGGCGCGGGTGGCCTGGGCCTGCCCTCGCCTGGGAGCCAGCAGCTCCATCCGCCTGCGGAAGGCAGGACTGGAGGAGGCGACCCCCAGCCGGTGTCGGGCCCTCTCCAATCCGCGCCGGGGGCTCTCGGGAAGCGCACCTGCGGCTCTCTCCCACCGCTGCATGAAGCCGCCCAGCAGGTAGTCCGCGCCGCGGTAGAGAGGTAGCCTTTTTATCCCGGCGACCTGGCGCTCGTGCGCGTTCATCCCCGCCGACACGTGTCGCCTCATCGACGCCGCTGTCCTTCCCAGCAACGCGTAGACCTGCGAGCGGTCCGGCACGGCGGCCTCGGCGGCGCCGGTCGGCGTGCTCGCGCGCTTGTCGGCCACCAGATCGGCGATGCTGACGTCGGGCTCGTGGCCGATGCCGGTGATCACCGGGACGCGCATCGCGGCGACGGCCCGTGCCACCTCCTCGGTGCTGAAAGGCTCCAGGTCCTCGATCGACCCGCCGCCCCTTGCCAGGATCACCACGTCGACCGGAAAGTCGTAGTCGAAGTAGTGAAGGGCCGCGCATATCTGCTCCACCGCTCCGGCGCCTTGCACCCGCACGCCTTTCACGTAAGCCGTCGCCGGCGGGAAGCGCCTGGCCAGCGTGACGGTCAGGTCGCGGATGGCCGCGCCGCGCGGCGACGTCACCAGCCCTATGCGCTCGGGAAACGCGGGCAGCGGCTTCTTGCGCGCGTCGTCGAAGAACCCCTCGGCCTGCAGCTTCTTCTTTATCATCTCGATGCGCCGCTGTAGAGCCCCTTCGCCGAACGGCCTCATCGTGGTGACCCTCACCTGGTAGCGGCCCTGCTTCTCGAACAGGGTTAGCATCCCCTCGACCACCACCACGGAGCCTTCCTCCAGCGGGAAGTCGAGACCGTCGAAGGTGCGCCTGGCAAGGATGGCCGGCAGCGTGCACTCGGAATCCCGCAGGTTGAGGTAGACGTAGTAGGGGTAGCGCGTGTTAAGGCCGGAGACCTCTCCCTGGACGGTCACGTAGTGGCGCTCGAGAGTGTTGCGCGCCAAGCGGTTGACCTCGGTGACCGTCAGTATGGTCTCGGCCGCCGCCGCCTTCTCCTCCTCCTCACCCTCGCAGGGCCCCTCGGGCTCGTCCCAGGGCAGGGTCAGATCTTCATCATCCATCGAACCCCCTTCGCTCTATAGTTTAACGACAGGCGAACGAATATCCTCCCGCGGCGATGAGCGTTGTGCCGGGCCCGGGCCGGCGCTATCATCAAACCGAAACGGTGGAAGCGAGGGAGACGGTCTTTGCGATTTCTGGTGATGGGCGCTGGCTCGATCGGGTCGGTGGTTGGGGGCATGCTGCACCGCGGCGGCCATGACGTCTACCTGCTCGGGAAAGGCCCGCACATCGAGGCCGTGATGGAAGGCAGGCTGCAGATCAGCGGCCTCTGGGGCGACCTTGTCGCACCCGACATCAAGGCGTCCGACGACCTGGAGAAGATGGTCGATACGGGCTTCGCCCCCGAGTGGACGCTGCTCTGCGTGAAGTCGTACGACACCGGTTCCGCGATGCGCGACCTCCAGCCGGTGCTGGCGGGACAGCACGGCGTCGTGTCCATGCAGAACGGGCTCGGCAACATCGAGGTGATAGGACAAGCCGCTCCCGGGATGGCGGTGGGAGGCCGGGTCATCTTCGGGGCGTCTACGATCGAGCCCGGCAAGGTGGAGGTGACAGTCTGTGCCGATGACATCCTGCTGGGCCCGTCGCCCGGCGGGCCCGAGGGTGTCAAGGACGTGGTCGAGGCCTTCCACTCGTCGGGCATCCCCTGCCGCTACGAGGAGCGCATACTCTCATACATCTGGGACAAGGTCCTCTACAATGTCTGCCTCAACGCGCTCGCCACCCTGCTGCGGACGGACTACGGGAGCCTGGGCGACAACCCCGACACCTGGGCCGTCATCGAGCGGCTGGTGGGTGAGTTCTATGACGTCGCCGCCGCCGAGGGAGTGGACCTGGTCTCTTCCGGACCGACCGAATACCTCAGGCGCTTCGAATGCGACCTGCTGCCGCCCACACGCGACCACCGCTCCAGCATGCAGGAGGACATCGAGCAGGGACGCAGGACTGAGATAGAAGCGCTCAACGGAGCCGTGGTGAGGATGGGTGCGGCAAACAGGATCGACACACCGGCGAACGAGGTATTGACGCAGATAATCCGATTCCTGTCTTCGTAGCAACAGACAAAACGCAAGAAAGGGGCCTATCCCCTTCTTGCATTTTCGATCACACGCCACCAATCATTCCTACTGGTCAGCAGTCATCTTTGATTTTGTTTTATATAGGGGGGATGTCCTGACGGGGGCAGGGTGAGCCTTTTGCGAGCGATTCGCAGCGTCTCGGGGAGTATGGGAAGTCTACTGACTTCAAAGACGCGAGGACCAGCGAGCAAAAGGNNGCCGGCTCTACTTGTTCGAGTCCCCGTACATCGCGCGCTCCGCGATCACCGGCGCGCTGGCGACCACCTTTGTCGAGACCTCCCACTCCCAGGGAACGGTATCCGCGACGTTGAAGGTCTGGCGGCTGTGCGCCGGCAAGGTCACCGAGGGGCCGTCGACCGGTCCGGCCGGTGTCATGTAGGTGAGCGTCACCTGCGTCGCCGCGCTGTTGGGGTTCTGCACCAGGACCCAGCTCTCGAAGCCGGTGTTGGTGCAGCCTTCCGCGAGGTACCAGGTGTTGGCCGGGGCCGCCGCCCCGATGGAATCCGTGCCCCACTGCCTGTTGTTCCCGTACATCGAGCGCTCGGCGATCACAGGCTGCGCCGAGGTAACCTGCGTGGACACGGACCATGTGCTGGGCACGTAGTCGGCCACGTTGAAGGTCTTGCGCGAGTTGGCCGGTATGGTGGCCGTCGGTCCGGGCACGGAGCCCAGGTCCGTCATGTAGGTCAGCGTGACGCTGGCCGGGGTCGGGTTGGGGTTCTGCACCAGCACCCAGGTCTCGAAGCCGCCGTTGGTGCAGCCCTCGGCCAGGTACCAGGCCTTCGAAGGCGCCGAGACTCCGATCGAGTCGTGCCCGTCAGCCGTGCGGTTGGCCCAGTACTCCGAACGCTCCGCGACGACCGGCTTGTCCGAGGCGACCTCAGTCGATACGCTCCAGCGGCCGGGGACGGTGTCGGCCACGTTGAACGTCATGCGCGAGCTCGCCGGGACGACGGCTGATGGTCCCTTCACCGGACCGGTGTCAGTCATGAACGTCAGGCTCACGTGCGCGGGCTGAGGGTTGGGGTTCTGTACCAGCACCCAGGTCTCGAAGCCTCCGTTGGTGCAGCCCTCCGCGAGGTACCACTTGTTAGCCGGCTCCGACGCGCCGATCGAGTCCGTGCCTACGGTCCGCTGGCGGGCGTAGACCGAGCGCTCAGCCACCACGCCCACGTTAGAGGTCACCATCGTGGAGACGTTGTAATCCGCGGGGACCCAGTTGGACACGTTGAAGGTCGTGCGCGAGTTGGGGCCGAGGTCGACCGCCGGGCCATTTACCGCGCCCTTCGACGTCATGAACTCCAGGTTGACGTGCGCCGTCAGCGACGGGTCGGGGTTCTGCACCAGCACCCAGGTCTCGAAGCCGCCGTCGGTGCACCCCTCGGGGAGGTACCAGGTCTTCGACGGGCTCGACACGCCCACGGAATCGTGCCCCCAGACCCGGGACGTCTGGTGCGGCGCCGCCACCGTCCCCACGCCTCCAATCGCATCGTGGTAGTTATTGTAGGCCGGCGTGTTGCCCCCCACCGTGCCTTGAGCCGTCACGTTGACACTGGAGGTGGACTGCTTGCGCAGCGACTTCAGCGTGAAGGAAGCTGACCCGGTGGACCCGGTGTAGTCGATCGAAGGCAGCGACTTGGTCGCGGCGCCCACCAGCTGGAAAGCGGCCGGGTCGTAGGTGACCGTCGCGTTCGCGCTCGCCACCGGGTACTCGGCGCCCAGCGGGGAGGGTCCGGGATAGGTCACGTCGGCCCTGACCGTGAACTGCTGGCCCGCTCCGATGGAGTTGGGCTTGACCACGCTGACCTGCCAGGGAGTCGCGATCATCCCCCAGCGATGGGAGTAAGTCCACAGAGTATCGACGAACTGGGTCTGGTTGAAGTTGACGTCCGGCCCGTGCGGCGCGCCGGAGTACCAGGGGTCATGCACTATGAACACGTTGCGGGCGTCGCTGTAGCCTTTGACCACGCGGAAGTGGCCGGAGGACGGCGGGTTCCAGTAGTAAGTAAGAACGAGCACCGGGATGTTCTGCGACACCAACTCCTTGAGGTCGGAGTACCTCCTGGAGTAGAGGGCCGACCCGTCTTCCCAGGTGTTCTGGGCCATCGCGTAACCGAGCGACCTCGCGGTATAGCCTTGAAGAGACGAATCCTGCACGCATTGGCTGTTCGACGAGAACTGGGCCGCCCTGGCGAGCTCGTTGTTGTAGACGCCGTAGCTCTGGCCCTGGTCGGCGACCTTGGCGATCTCGCCCTGGTCTATGTCAGGACCGAAGTAGTCGAAATCCATCTCCAGCGAAGCGGGCCCGCACCACCAGTCGGTGATCTGCTCGTGGTAAGGGACGCCGCTGATGTCCCACTCCGACGGAGCTCCGCCAGAGCTGGGGGCCGAAGCCTTCGCCGCCTGCGCCGCCGGGGCGGACGAGAGGCCGGCTCCCGTCGCCTCGATCGCGGCCGGTGTCACCGCCGGGTTTGCGCCCTTCATCCTCGCGTCCCACGGCCGCATTCCCAGGTCGCTGGACGCATTCTCCTTGATGAACGCCGGCGCGTACAGCTGGTGGGCCGCCGACCCGGCGGGCTGGAAGAACCAGTAGACCACGTTGTCCGGGGCGATCCTGGCCTGCGGTGCCGGCAGGACGCTGGCCGACAGGCCGCGGCCTTTCATATAGGTCCTGACCTTGGAGGCGGCCTCTCCGGCCGAGACCAGGGGGAACTTGGCGAACGGGTAGTCCGAGTACCAGTGCCAATCGGCTTTCTCCGCCCCCAGGCCGATGGTCGATATCGTGCGGCCGGATGGGTCGAGCACCGGCACCAGGTATTCCGAAGGGGCACCCTCGAAGCTGTAGATCAGCAGGGGCTCGCCGGCGCGGGCGGTCTTCCAGCCTTTCATGCCACCGGGCCTGCCCTCGGAGACGGAGACGTCGCCGATGAGCTTCTGCGCCGCTGCTTTCGCCGTGGCCGAAGACACCGCTCCCGCGGCGGCCGCGGGCGTTGAATACCCCAACAGCAGCAGTAGGGTCAGCCCCAGTCCGAATGCCAGAAGTGGCGCCACGATCTTCCTGTGAGATGTCATCAAGCAAGCTCCCTGCTAACCGGGCGCGTCCCCCCAGACGAAGAGGCCCAGGAGGTGACACTGTACGCTGCCCGCGGACGCAGCCTCGGCAAACGCCCGCGTCACGTCGGTGACGCGCGATCCATCGAACACATCCATCAAGACCCGGGACGCCGACAGCGCTCCCGGGAGGTCACCAAGATAATCCTCTGCTATATCGTCGACTTCTCGTCCTGACATATTAACCTTAAAGTGCACGGGCAGTGATTGATATCGCTCTACCCCGGCCTCGGCGAACGCGCTCCTGACCGATTCCCGGTCATGCGTGTACGACGCCCGTTTTTCAGCGAGGGTTCGCTCCATCGCGGCGAAGTCCGACTCGTACTCGCCGAGCGATCCGCCGGTCTCCCACTCCACTTCGCCGAGGAGCGGCTCGAAGACGGAAAAGCGCCCTCCAGCGACCAGGACCCGCAGCATCTCGCGCACTCCCGCGACCAGGTCCGCGGCGTAGGTGAGTGCCGATCGGCACACCGCGGCATCGAAGCTCGCGGCAGCCGAGGGGATGTTCTGTAGGTGGCCTTCGAGGGGGATGACGTTGGAGTACCCCGCGACCGAGGCTGCCGACATCAGGGATGAGAGACAGGCGGGGTCGGAGTCGAGCGCGGTGACCGAGCCCTGGCGGCTGACCGCGCGGGCCGCTTTCAGCGTGGTGAGGCCCGTGCCGGCACCGAGGTCGATGACCCGGTCGCCCGGACGGAGCCTGGCGCGGTCCACCACGGAGTCGGCGATCCTGGCCAGCCAGGAGGCGGCCTCGCCGCTGAGGCTCTTGTCCACATGCGAGAGCCAGTCGGACCAGCCGTCGCGTTCGGCGCGCCCTTCCACCATCTCAGCCGACGAGGCTCGCGACGAGCATGCCGGAGGCCGTCCCCTGCTCGGTCCCCACTCCGCGCCCTCCGGCGTCGCACCCAACCGCCCAGAGGCCCTCCACCGGCATCTTGGGGTGCGGCTTGGAGGAGCCGACCTGGCCCGGTATCTGGGCGAGGCCGATGCACTCGCCCGTCCCCTTGCGGGTGATGCGGTTGGTGTCCTTGTTGGTGATGCGGCTCTTGGCGACGATGTGCTTCTCCGCCTCGGGGAAAAAGCTGAAGTATTTCCGCTCGGCTATGTCGAGCATCTTCTGGCTTCGCTCCTCCTGGTCGACGTTGTTGGAGGTAGCGACGCCGATCATGATCAGCTGGTGGCCCGGAGGCGCCAGCGTCGGGTCCCACTCGGTGGGGATGGGGCCGAATATGAACGGGTCTACCGGCAGCCCGTCGGGCTCGTCGCAGTAGGCGAACATCTTATCGGGGTCCACCTGCGGGATGGGAAAGAAGGACGGAGCCTTCAGATCGATCACCCTAGTGTCCAGAAACAGCTTGCTTGCTATCCAGGAGTACGACAGCTCCAGCGAGTCGACGTAGTCCACGTACTCGTCCGGGAAGCTGCTCTCGCCGACGAGCTTCACGGTCTGCTTGAGCCCGGCGTTGGAGATCACCACATCCGCGGGGTAGGTCTCGCCGTTAGAGCCCAGGACGCCGGTCACCCTGCCGTCGGTGACCGTTATCTCCTTCGCCGCGACCCCCAGCACCAGCTTGCCGCCGTCTCGCTTGAAGGCCCTCATAAACGAGCGGGGCACGCCGATGGCGCCGCCCCTGGGCACGCCCAGCGTCCCGTAGCGAAAGATGTCGGACACCACGTAGATGAACTCGCCGGCCGAAGCCTTGTCGTAAGGGTCGACCAGCAGCAGCATCGACAGGCAGTTCATGGCGCGGTGTATGCCGACGTCGTCGGTGAACAGGCTCAGGAAGTCCCGCGCGGTGGTGTCGTCATACTTGGCCACTATCCCGGGCAGCGCTTTGGCCACACCCGCCAGCTCGCGCAGCACCCCCGGAAAGCCGAAGCTCGCCACAGAGCGGCGCAGCGAATTGAGCACGTCTACCTTCTGCTTGCCGGTGACTCCTGCCATCACCAGCTCCTTTAGCGCGGCCGGGCTGGTGGTCTTCTGGTGGAGATAGAAGAACCCCTTCTCGTTCATCCACATGGTCTCGCTGGGGTCTTTGACCAGCCACGGCTGGGATACCCCCAGCTCGCGCGCGACCTGCCCGTGGGGGCCGGACGCGCCGGTCGCGAACATGTGGATGCCGGTGTCGACCTTAAACCCGTTCTCCTCGTAGGTCGAGCACTTGCCGCCGATGAAGTCGTTCTGCTCGAGGACGGTCACGTCCATTCCCCGGCTCGCGAGCAGCGCCGCGCAGGAGCTGCCCCCCGGCCCGGTCCCGATCACTACCACTTTCTTCATCCGCCCTCCAATCGTCCGCAAGTCCGCCTTGTGCCTGGTGCTCCATCCCACAGATGTGGGACGGAACACACTAGCGGGTGATATTCTTCCAGCCGGGCATAGCTCTCTTCACCGTCTCCGCCACCCTCGGGTAGTCGAAGGCGTGACGAAGCGCCAGTGGCATCATTACCTTCTGCACCGAGTGCGGGGCCAGGTTCGACAGCTTCTTGGCCACGTACGCCGAGGCGAACGAAGAAGTCGCGAGCTTGAACTCGTCGGCCGCCCGCGCCTTGTCCTGGACCGCGATCGCGGCGATCTTCCCCGAGACCAGTGCGCCCAGGATGCCGAAGAACATGTAGGACTCCATGCAGCCGGCAAGGGTCCCCGCCAGTATCTTGTCACCGGCGAACAGCCTGGGATTGTGGATCGAGGCGGCCGGCACAGGGAACAGGAAGTGGTTCCATGTCTTGAACTCTATGCCCTCGGCGGTGTAGACCTGCTCCTTGAACGCCTCCAGCGTGTCCTTGCCGATGGGCTTGCGCTGGAACACGTGCGCGAACTGTATGCCGTTGACCGAGCAGGTGTATGAGTAGTCGCGCGTGAACTCGCCGTGGTAGACGGACACGTGGTTGCTCTCGGTGTCCTCTATCATCTGGCGGGCCACGAAATGGAACGAGGTGAGGTAAGGGACGCGAGTGGCGTCGAAGCCCTCGAAGTAGAGCCCGGTGGCGATTATCGTGTCGGGCGGCAGCTCGGCGACGTCGTCGTTGGACACCAGCGCGTGGCCGAACTCGAACCTAACGCCCGCCTCCCGGGCTATCGCGTAGAGGTAGCTGTCGAGCGAGGTCGACCTTGGTCCCCTCTCTATCATGTAGGAGGAGATCGCGTTCATGTCCACCGGGATCATCTCGCCGTAGGCTATGGCCCGGCCCACCTGGAACGGCGCCAGCGCCCCTGTATGCAGGGCCGGCTCGAGGTCTATCCCGCTGTACTCTTTGAAGCCTTCGATGTTGATAGGAGAACCCTCCGGCGAGGGATGGTAGATCGCCGAACCGCCTATCCTCTGCTCGCGCTCGAGCACCACCACGTCCCTGCCCTGCCGCGCGAGGTTTATCGCCGCGACAAGCCCGGCGAGCCCCGCCCCGACGACCACGCTCTCTGCCATGACTCCACCTCTCCTCGCTGAAGATAACTGATAGTATAACTGCACCGAGCGGTCAATTGACAGTTCCACTCTAGTGAACTAATAATTATGGGCGCTGAGTGGGGGTAGGAGGCTGCGCCGAGCTGAATGCGCTCCACATCTTCCGGCCGGCCGCAAGGTTGCAACGAAAGGAGACGCAGGAATGCCGTACTTCAGTGATATCCAACCTTTCTACGATGCCCTCGGCGAGCTCTTCGAGAAACTCTCCTCCGATCCCGTGATCAAGGAGAAAGCTCTGGCCTCAAAGCTGCTCGTGCACTTCATCTACTCGGACCCTGACGGAGAGGTCTGGATCGACTGCCGGGGAGACGACATGCTCCTGTTGACCGGTCCCAAGGATTTCACCGATAGTGACGCCACCCTGCGCATGGCGACGGACACGGCCCACAAGTTCTGGCTGGGCAAGCTGAACCTCATCAAGGCGCTGACCAGCGGGGAGATCGAGTCGGAGGGCTCCGTGCCCAAGCTGCTCAAGATGCTCCCCGTCATCAAGCCCGCGTTCAAGATCTACCCCGAGATCCTCAAGGAGAAGGGGCTCGAATCGATAATCGACGTCAAGTGAGCCGTTGGCAGGAAAGACTTACCTGAGACTGGAGGGGCTTATGAACGGCAACGGCAGCGCCGCAAAAGAGCTTAAGAGGCTGCTGGGCGAGGGCAACGTCAAGACCGGCGCGAGCGCGGTCGCGTCCTGCTTCCTGGGGCCGGTGGACGGCGCGGACCTGGTGCTGGTGACACCCAAGGATGTCGAGGGCCTGGCGGACGTCGCGGCGTTCTCTTACGAAAGCGAGATACCGCTGTTCTCGGTCAAGCGTAAGACCGACGCCGGCAACCTCGCGGGCAAAAAGGGCATCCTGGTCGACCTGAGCGGGATGAACAAGATCAAGAAGATCGACCTGCGCAACCTCACCGCCAACGTCTTCGTCGGCGTGACCTTCGAGCAGCTGGCGGCCGAGCTCGCGCGTGAGAACCAGCGGCTGCTCTATCCGCTGGCCGGCACCTCCCCCTCCATCGTACGCTCCTACATGGACCGTGACATCCTGATGGGCGAGGGCGGGTACAGGCACCCCCACATCTCGGTGTTCCACGCGATGATGGCCGACGGCCAGATGTGGGTGTCGGGCTCGCAGCAGCTGACCGACGAGGGTCACGCGGATTTCCGCGAGGACCAGGGGCCGCAGTTCTCCCCGTTCTTCGGGGCCTCCGAGGACATCTTCGGTATCCCCTACTACGGCCTGGTCTACACCTACCCCAACCGCGAGGAGCGCAGGCTGGTGGCGTTCGGCTTCGACAACCTCGAGGCGGCCAAAGACCTGCTTTATAAGGTCAGCCGGGCCGAGTGGTGCTTCGAGTCCTTCGCCGCGAACGACCGCTACCTCTCTGTGATCCTCGCCGGCGGCGATGCTGGCGCGGTGGCGGGCATCAAGAAAAAGCTCAACCCCTGGACCGCGGTCTTCACCATGGAGCACTACAAAGACCTGGTGGACGTCTGGGAGCGCTACATCAAGGAGGCCGCAAAGGAGATGGGCGGCAAGCTCCTCAAGGGGCAGGTCCCCGAGATGTGTGAGAAGGCTCTGGGCGGTCCCTGGAACGTCTACGACCGCGACTACTTCAAGGGCCGCACCGAGACGGTCGACTGCTACAACTACTTCAAGAACCTGCCCGATACTTTCGCCGTCGTCGACGAGAAGGTGAAGGCGGCGGGATTCAAGCCCGAGGACACCGGCAAGATCGTGGTCCCGGTCTACTTCGGGTCCTCCGCCTACTGCGAGACCGACCTCTACTACGACCCCAAGGACGCCAAGGCCGCCGGCTCCGTTGCCGACGCCTGCGTCAAGTCGTATGAGGCGCTCATCGACGAGAAGGCCTTCATCGACAAGCCGCGCGGCGCGGTCGCGGAGATGCTGTACGCGAAGATGGATCCCTCCTACGTGAACATGATCAAGCTGTTCAAGAGGACGGTCGACCCCAAGGGCCTGTTGAACCCGGATCAGCTACTGGAAGGAGTTTAGACGATGCAGCGCAGAATCACCGCCCCGCGTGAGGCACTGGCGGAGCTCCGCGAGGACTTCTCGCTCTGCGGGAAGTGCAAGCTCTGTCAGGGAGTCATGGCGCAGCAGTGCGACGATCCGCGGTTCTGGCGGAACTGCCCGTCCGGAAGCCGCTTCCGCTACGAGGCCTACTACGCGCCCGGCAAGATGGAGATAGCGCGCTGCCTCGACCTGGTCGAGATCGAGCCGGACGAGATGATGCAGCACTCGGTATACACCTGCATGCTGTGCGGTTCCTGCGACGACAGGTGCTATCCGGTCAAGCAGCTCCACCCGCTGTGGGTCATCCAGCTCCTGCGCGAGCAGGCGATCGCCGACGAGTGGGCCCCGCTCGATTACTTCGCCGGGATGATCGAGAACATGGAGAAGACCGACAACCCCTACGGTGTGACAGCCGACAAGCGCGTCGCCTGGGCCAAGGGGATGGACATCAAGGACGCGCTCAAAGAGAAAGTCGAGTGGCTGCTCTTCGTGGGCGACGACTACTCGAGCTTCAAGCAGCTCACTGGCCGCATCCAGGCTGTGGCCAAGGTGCTCTCCGCCGCGGGCGTCGACTTCGGCACCCTGGGCAAGGAGGAGGTCTCCAGCGGCAGCGCCCTGCTTCTCATTGGCGACCGCGACTTCTTCGAGACCTTCGCCAACGCCAACCTCGACCTCTTCGAGAAGGCGGGCGCCACCAAGATAGTCACCGCCGACTGCCACGCTTACAGCGTCATCAACGAGGAGTACACCAAGGCCGCCGAGCTCGAGGTGGTCAGCTTCCCTGAGATGGCGGCCGCGCTCATCAAGGATGGCAAGCTCAAGCCATCGGCGCCGGTCAAGATGAAGGCGGCCTACCACGACCCCTGCCGGCTGGGGCGACGCAGCGGCATCTTCGACGAGCCGCGCGAGGTGCTGGGGGCGATCCCCGGGCTCGAGCTGGTGGAGTTCGAGAGGGCCCGCAAGAACGCGCTCTGCTGCGGCGGGGGCGGCTCGGTGTTCTTCTGGGAGCCGGAGTTCGCCAGGTGGGTCACCAACGAGAGGCTGTTCGAGGCCGAGCACGTCGGCGCGGAGGCGATAATCACCGCCTGCCCGATATGCGTGCGCATGTTCGAGGACGCCATAGCCGAGAAGAAATCCGACATGAAGGTCTACGACCTGGCCGAGATACTCGAGAAAGCGCTTTAGGAGGCTGGTGATGGCAAAGAGCAGGATACGCGAGGAGCTCCGCGAACGGCGGGTCGTGCACCGCCCGCTGGTGATGGAGAAGGACCCGGAGCACAACCGCGAGGAGAACCTCGGCAAGGCCCTGGACGCGCTCAAGGAGGCGTTGGGAGAAGAATGGGCGAGCGACGCCCCGTCGGTGCTCTGCGGCTACGCGCGCGACCAGAGCTTCACCCCGGCTTCCTACCCGCACATAGTGGCGATGCCCTCCTCGACCGAGGAGGTCCAGGCAGTCTACCGCATCGCCAACGAGTTCCTGATGGACGTGATGCCTTTCGGCACCGGCCTGACCACGGCGGGACTGGCGCTTCCACCCTACGGGGGTATTCTCTGCGACCTGCGCAGGATGGACGAGATCCTCGAGATAGACGGCGAGAACATGTGGGCGACCATTCAGCCCGGGGTCAACTACCTGATGTTGCAGGCCGCGGCGCAGCTGGTGGGCTGCAGGCTGCTCAACCCATCCACCTCCGCCACCGCGGGGGTCATAAGCAACCACCTCTTCTGCAACATCAACACGATGGCCTCCAAGTACGGCTTCGGGATGGATAACATCCTCGACGTCGAGGCGGTGCTGCCCGCGGGCGAGATACTGAAGACCGGCGCGATGTCGTACGGCGCGGTCAAGGGCGCGGTGCCAGGGCCCGGTCCCGACATCTCCTGCCTGTTCCGGTACGCCTTCGGCACTTACGGCATCGTCACCAAGATGACGATTCGCCTCTACCCCGAGGCCCCGTTCCACCAGCAGATCTTCCCGGCCTACGAGGAGGACAATCTGGGGGTTCTCGCCGACGCTCTCTACGAGGTGGCGCAGGACAACCTCTCGCTCGAGCTCGCCCACCTCATGAACTCCTTCTACGGGATCTTCATGGGCGACACCAACAAGGAGGCGAGCAAGGTCGCCGAGCTGATGCCTCGCCACAATCTCGTGACGATCTTCGGTGGCGAGACCGAGGAGGAGGCCGACCTCAAGGCCGAGGTGACCCAGAGGATGCTGGAGGAGAAGTTCCCCATGTTCGACTACCTCCCGAAGGAAGCCATAGAGGACATGACCGCTGACTACGACTACGTGAACCTGGACAAGTGGGTCAAGTTCTTCAACGTGACCGTGCGCGTACAGCGAGTTCGCGGCTCGTTCATGATCGGCGCCCTCATCGACAAGCTCAACAACATGGTGGGGATCGAGGCCACGATGCGCACGGCCTGCACCAACCAGGTCGGCACCACCGACGACGCCCTTCCCCCCGACGACGCCTCCACCTACCTGCAGCCCTACCACATGGGCCGCAGCGCCTACATGGAGTACGACGTCTACACCAACCAGGCCGACAAGGACGACCTGCTGCGGATACTGATGGGATACGGGCGCGCGACCGCGACCGCCATGAGCCAGGGGATGATCATCGCCGCCGGCGGCGGCGCGCTGGTCAAGGGCGTAGTACCGATGATGGACCTCATGATGCAGGCGGCCCAGCCGAACATGGTGCAGTTCATGGACGCGTTCACCAAGATGAAGATGGCGCTCGACCCCAACAACATCTCCAACCGCAGGTGGGAGTACGACACCGGCTGCATGAAGAAGGTCTTCTTCTAAAACGCACCACGGTGTCAGGTACCATGGTGCACTTTGAGGGGTGGCATGACAGGTCTCATCAGGTCGGCCTGGCGCAGGAAGGGCTCGCTGATCCTCACCGCCGTGGGCATCGCCGTCGCGCTGGCGGCGCTCAACCGCTCTATAAAGCTCGATGAAGGCTCGAAAAGACACCTGAGAAAGCAGCTTAGCGAGGCGCGCGAGATGCCGCGCCGGCTGCTCACCTGAACCGGGCCGCCTCGTCGCGAACAGGGGGTAACAATGGATTACAAGGCCAAGGAAGTAGCCATCGTGGGGGCGGGGCTCGCGGGCATGACGGCGGCCCTCAACCTGGCGCGTGACGGCAAGGACGTCCTGGTGCTGGAGAAGTACGACCAGGTGGGAGGCATGCCCCAGGTGCGGCCCGCGGTCGACGTGACCCCGTTCGACGTCGGCCCCGTCGGCAAGTTCATCGGTGTCGAGCTGGGCGCGCCCCAGATCGTCCCCTGCGAGCACTGGAACTTCTACGCCTTCGGCCAGAAGGTCGAGATGAAGGTCAAAGAGGTCAACCTCCACTGCGTGGAGCGCGGGCCACGCAAATCATCGCTCGACTCCCAGCTCTACGAGCTGTGCCTCCAGGCCGGGGTCAAGTTCGAGTTCAACAAGCCGTTCGCGTCTCAGCACGACTACTCCCAGCTCCCACCGGACTCGATCATCGCCACCGGGCTCTACCCCGCCGCCGCCCTTGAAGCCTTCAACATCCCCTACCAGAAGGTCTTCGGGTACATGGGGCGCGGCAAGACCGACAACTGGCCCAGGACGGGCGTCTGGATGGACGACTACGCGCTGGACTACGCCTACTACGGCTCCAGCAATGACGTGGTCTTCTGTCTCTACTTCGCGCGCGAGCCAGTGAAGGACAGCGAGTTCGAGCGCTTCAAGGAGGTTCAGCTCGAGGGCGAGGAAGGTATGGAGTGCTCCTCCTGGATCTACTACGAGGGTGAGGTCCCCACCGCCTCCTACCACAACCCCCGGCTGTTCGAGGGAAACAAGATACTGGCGGGCACACTGGCCGGAGGGATGGACCCGTTCGCCCTGTTCGGGGTCCACGGCTCGCTGGTCACCGGCAAGATAGCGGCGATAGCCCACGACGACAAGGCCGCCGCCTATGCCCTGTTCAAGAAATACACCAGGTACTTCAAGCGCAACCTGTTCATGCGAAGGATGTTCGACGCGACGCCGGTCGCCATCAGGAAGAGGATCATGGGCCCCCAGCTCCAGTTCTCGCAGGACCACGCGCAGCAGCTGATGCCACTCATGAACAACTTCTTTAAGGCGCTGCCGGGCTACCAGGAGTTGCCCAAGTAGGTTGGGCTGGCCAAAGGGAGACGCAGATGTCTGAAGTGACGATAGTAGGCGCCGGCATATCGGGGCTGGTGGCGGCGATAAACGTGGCCGGTGAAGGCCACTCGGTGAAGATCCTCGAGCGCGAGAAGCGCATCGGCGGCATGCCGGAGTTCAGGCCCGATCCCGCCGGGAGCCCGTTCGACCTCGCGGCGATCGAGCGCTACACCGGCATCGACATCTCGCCCGCGGTAAAGGTCCTCGACGAGTCCAACACCTACGCGTGGGGCCGCAAGTTCGAGATGCCGATGAAAGCCTCCACCTCGATGTACATGGTCGAGCGCGGCGCGCGCTCCACCTCGCTGGACAGCCTGCTGCTGGCGCAGGCGACCTCGCTGGGGGTCGAGGTCCAGTTCGACCACCCGGTGGTCACCCAGGGCGACTACGCCCGCCTGCCGGAGGACACCATCCTCGCCACCGGGCTCAAGATAGAGCCCTACGAAGCGCTGGGCATCCCTTACTCTCCGCTCTACGGCTACTACGCCAAGGGCACGGTCGACCACGACAGGACGGTGGTGTCGCTCTGGATGGACGACTTCACCAGGGATTACGCGTTCAACTGCGCTATCAACGGCGTCTGCTTCGCGCTGCTCTTCCAGCGGGGCAGGCCGCTGTCTCTGGCCGCCAAGGAGAAGTTCAAGCAGATGCTCGCCGAGAACGAGGGCTGGGAGTTCGCCGAGTGGCGCGACCTGGTGGGCGGCGCCTGCCCGGTGGGCAGCATCCGCAACCCCAGGCTTTTCCACGGCAACAAGATAATGGCTGGGACTCTCGCCGGTGTCATCGACCCCTACCTGTTCTTCGGTATGCTGGGGGCGCTGGTGTCCGGAAAGATCGCGGCCAAGGCGATAGACGACAAGGCGGTGGCCTACTCCGACTTCCGGCGCGCGACGGCGACCTATTATCCGAACTACGTCTTCAAGCGGATCTTCGACATGGTGCCGGACTTCATCAAGCGCCCGCTGGTCTGGGCCGGGCTCACGGTGCTGCCCGCCGTCGAGGAGCACTCGATGAAACAGTTCGCGCACAACATCCCCGGCTGGCGGGTGGCGGGGCGGCTCTGAGGCGATCACACGGGGTGGCAGATTGTATGACGTAGTAGTAATAGGCTCGGGCATCGGCGGACTCACCGTCGCCGACCTCCTGGCGCGGCGCGGCAAGAAGGTGCTCATCCTAGAGCAGAGCGGCAGGCTGGGCGGTTGCTGCGCTTCATACGACCTGAAAGGGCACAAGTTCGACGTCGGCGCCATATTCATCCTCTACAAGGAGCTCTACGAGCGCTTCTTCGAGATGATGGGCCTGCGCCTGGACGACTACATCGACATGCGGCTGCTGGACCCCGTCTACGACATGCACTTCCGCGACGGATCGAGCGTCCTCCTCCCCATGGACCCCATCGAGTCCGCGGACGTCATCTCGCGGATAGCTCCTGCGGACCGGGCCGGCTGGCTCGCCTTCTGTACCGACATGAAGCGGATATGGGACGCGGGCAAGGTCCTGGTCGAGAAGCCTTTCCCACCGCTCGAAAGAATCGGCACGCCGTCGCACCTGGCGCGCACGGCCGCGAGCGCCAGCCTGCTGCGCGCCCTGCCGGCGCTGATGCGGGTGCTGTTCACCAACCAGGACAGCGTGAACCGGCGCTACCTGAAAGACCCCAAAGCGCTCACCATCGTCTCTTTCGAGAACCTGTTCGCGGGAATCCCGGCCGACCGCATCAGCGGCATCTTCGCGGTGATGAGCTACCTCTCGCATGAGGGCTACTGGTACCCGAAAGGCGGCATGGGCGCGGTGCCGGAGGCCCTGGCACGAATCGCCACGGACGCCGGTGCCGAGATACGGATGAACACGCTGGTCAGCAGGATCGCGGTCCAGGGCGGCCGCGCCACCGGCGTCGAGCTGGAGACCGGCGAGACCGTCGACGCACACGTGGTGCTCTCCAACGCCAGCGCGATCCCGACCTACCTGGACCTGGTCGGGCGGCAGAACCTGCCCGCCTCCTTCGCCAGGGCGGTGGCGAACTACACGCTGTCGATCCCCGCGCCGATGGTCTACTTCGGCCTGTCGCGCAAGCCCGAGCAGATAAAGAGCCACTTCACGGTGATGGTGCCCCCACCCGAGCAGCTCAATGCGTACTGGGACGAGTACTACGGGGCCGGACTTATGCCTCCGATCGAGGACCTGCCCCACGGGCTGATCTGCCCCGGCATCACCGACCCGGAACTCGCGCCCGAGGGCAAGTTCAGCCTGGGGCTTCTGTCCGCCGGGCCGTACCACCTGAAGTACGGGACATGGGACGAGCTCAAGCCCGCGTTTATCGACGAGGCGGCAAGCCATCTCGACCGCACGATCCTTCCCGGTGTGAAGGGGCTCATCGAGCAGCGGGACATGCGCACGCCGCTGGACTTCGAGCGCGAGCTGCTGCTGCCCGAGGGCGCCATCTACGGACTGGAGATGAGCCTTCCAAACCTGGGGCCTTTCCGGCCTTCCTGGCGCTCACCGGTGGTGAGAGACCTATACCTCGCAGGCGCCAGCACCAACCCCGGCGGCGGCGTCCCACTGGTGATGCTCTCGGGGATCAACGCGTCGGCCTGCATCGTCAGGGACAACAACTGGTAGAGGGACACCTGTAAGAAGCC
>PMJJ01000070.1 GCA_003157385.1 Actinomycetota bacterium
AAGAGCCTTGAGTGCCGCCTGGTAGTCGAGCGCGTTGAAGCTCTCGAACATCGGGTCGTCGACCACGAGGACCTTGTCCGAGAAGGGAGCCAGCTTGGAGGCGAAGTCGTCGACGCCGCTGCCCAGAAGGACAGTGGTCACCTTGCTGTCGAACTTGCCCGCCAGCGTGAGCATCTCGAAGTTGATGTCACGAAGCTCGCCCTGCCTGTGCTCCGCCAGTACGAATATCTCATGCATTTATACCAGCCCCTTTTCCTTCAGTATCCCGGCGAGCTTGCCAGCGGTCTCGCTGGCGTCGCCCTCGAGGATCTCAGCGAGCTCCCCGACCACGGGAACCGAATACTGCACCATAACCGCCACGGAGCCGGCCTCGCCGACCTGGTCCTCGGAAAGACCGGTCGCCGCGAGGTCCATGACCTTGATCTCTTTCTTGGAGGCCTCGCGGATGCCCTTGAACGAGGCGTAGCGGGGCTCGTTGCCGCCGGTCTGGATGGTCAGCACGCAGGGCGTGGAGATCTCGTCCATCTCCAGCAGCCCGCCCTCGAGCTCGCGCCCGATCTTGAGCGTGCCGTTCAAGACCTCGACGGTCTTAACGTATGCCGCGTGTGGCACTTCCATCAGGGCGGCCAGCGCCACGCCGACGGCGCCGTAGCCGTCGTCGGAGGCCAGGCACCCGGTCAACACCACGTCGCAGCCCAGGTCCTTGATACCGGCCTGCAGTATGCGGGCCAGCGCCACCGGGTCGGAGCCCGCGAACTTCTCGTCGTCCAACCTGACAGCCGAGTCCCCGCCCTTGGCGAGGGCCATCCTTATCACCTGGTTGGCAGCCTCGGAGCCTACGTTCACCACAACCACTTCACCGCCATGCTTCTCCTTGAGCAGGATGGCCTCTTCGACCGCGAAGTTGTCCGCGTCGTTGATCACAAAGCTGAACTTGCTCTGGTCAACGCCCTTTCCACTGGAGTCTATATGGACTTCAGTGTCGGGATCCGAAGTGTCTGGCACCTGCTTTACGCAGACCGCAATTTTCATCCCCGGCTCACCTCACTTTTCCGTCGATCAACACGTCGATAGCTTTTCAAAGCCCCGGGCTAAAGTGCCTCGCCCAGGAGTTCTAAAATATCCTTAACCTGCATCTCTTCCTCGTACCCCTTGGCCTTGATGGCGTCCTCGATGGTCAGCCAGCAGAAGGGGCACGCCACGGCGATGGTCTGTGCGCCCAGGTCGTGGGCGTCCGCGACGCGGGTCTCGGCCAGGCGCGGGGCCTTGGACTCGGACTCCACCCACATCTTCCCGCCGCCGCCTTCGCAGCAGAGGCTGCGCTCCTTGTTGCGGTAGAACTCGGTGAGCTCGACGCCCTTGATCTTGCCAAGGATGTAGCGGGGCTCGTCGAACACCAGGTTCTTCTTGCCGAGGTAGCAGGGGTCGTGGAAGACGACCTTGGAGGCGACCTCGGTCGGAAGCTCGAGCTTGCCGTCCTCGAGGAGCTCGGCGATGAGCTGTGTGTAGTGCATCACCGGGAGCTCGAGGTTGGTGTACTCGTTCTTGAAGGAGTTGAAGCAGTGGGGGGAGAGGGTGACCAGGCGGTTGACGTCGTAGCGGCCGAAGAGCTCGGTGTTCTCCTCGTCGAAGTACTCGAAGAGCCCTTCCTCGCCCAGCCTGCGCGCCTCGGAGCCACAGTGCTTCTCTTCCACACCGATGAACCCGAAGTCCACGCCCGCCGCGTTGAGCACCTTCACCAGGGTCTTCACGAACGGCATGATCTTGGGGTCGTAGGCGGCCGTGCAGCAGATGTGCATGAGGACGTCGGCCTTCTCGCCCTCCTCCAGTATGCGGGCGCCCTCGACGCCCTCCATCCAGTCGACGCGCTTCGCGGCGGGCTTGCCCCAGGGGTTCCCGTTGTTGAACATGCTTTCCAGGGCGGAGATCGCTGTCGGCTCCAGGTTGCCCTCCTCGGCCCTCATCGCACGCAGCCCCAGGAGCACCTCGAATGGCTCGAGTCCCTTGGGGCAGCGGATCGCGCAGGTGTTGCACGTGGTGCAGTCCCAGACCTCGGGCTTCTCCGAGAGCTCCTCCAGGCGGGCGTCGTCGACCGTGTCGTACACGAAGCGGCGAACGTTGAGATCCGTGCGGACCGTGACCGGGCAGCCGCCCGTGCACCTGCCGCACTGGATGCATCCCAGAAGGTCGTATTTCTCCACAAATGTACCGTGTTCGATGCTCATCTCACACTCCAGTTTATGGTTCCTGACACAAGTTGGGCGCACCATAAAACGGTGCACCGCGACTCACATCCGATAAAGCCCTTGAATTCTATACAGAATAATTTACAAAAATCAAATGGAGCCGAACCCCATTTTCCCCCTGATACAAGCATAGTCAGCGGGGCGCCGTGTGGCATTGCGCAAAAGCAACCAAATGCACCAATGATGCTAAGTACTAATGGTGCGTTTAAGGCTGTTTCTGAGGCCAAGCAAAGCAAACACGGTCGATATTTGACAGCGCAGGCTTTGTGCCGGCAGTCATGATATTCGGCTTCGCGGGCGCCTGACCCCGGTGGTGCGTTGGATCGCTTGTGGAATAGCCGGGCCTACTGGCCCAGGATGCCCCCCAGGATCCCGCCGGCGCTGCCGCCGCCTCCACCCTGCTGGCCGGTCATGCTGGTGGTCGGCTGGACCTCGCTCGGCTGGACGATGACGTAGCCGTTCCCCTGGAACCCCAGCTGGAACGTCTCGCCCGAGGTCATAGATCCGAAGATGCTCTTGAGGCTGGAGAGGTTGGCGTCGATGTGCACCGTCGGCTCCAGCCCTGAGGACCACGCGATGGTGGCATTGGGGTCGGTGTAAGTGGGCTGGTCGGGGGTTACGGCAAGGGCCATGCACTCGCCCTTGCTGATGAGAGCGAGGTAGCCGGTGCCTTGAAGCTGCACGCTGAACAGTCCCCCGGACATCCTTCCCGCGGCCCCCTTGATCATGACGATGTCCCAGTTGATGCTGGGGGAGAAGGCCAGCAGGTTGAGCGCCTCGACGCCGATGGCCTCATCCTGCAGGTAGAGGAGGATGATGTCGTTGGCGGCGTCAGCGAGGAACAGGTCGCCCTCTCCGGTGACCTCCATCAGGGTGAACTGCTCGCCCGACACGGCCTTCTTGACCCACTTTGCCGCGCCGCCGCTCTTGCGGGAGAAGGTCATCTGCCCCTGGTAGGCGATCATCGCGCCGGCCTTGGTGAGCACCTGCCCGCCCGAGGCCTGCATGTTCACCTTGAGAAGCTTCCCGTTCTGCAGGATGAACGCGTCGGGGACCTCGACCTCTTTGCTGTCCTCGAGGAGTGCCTGGAGAGTGATAGCGCGCTTCATCGACATGAGATCCTCCTTGACGCTCTGGCTGCTGCCGATGCCGGGGACGAGTCCTACGTCCCTGGCGTCTTACCTACGGTGATCGTGACGGTGTCGGTCACGAACGCCTGCGTTCCGGCGACCGGGTCCTGGCTGAGGACCTTGCCGACGTTGGCGGGGACCGACGTGTCCTCGAGAACCACGCTGACCTGCGTGAAGCCGGCGGCCGTGAGCGCGGCGGTCGCGGAGTCTTTGGTGTCCCCCACGACGCCCGGCACCGCTTTCTGCGTCGGCTTCTGTGTGACGTTGATCGTGACCTTGCTTCCCTTGGGCACCGACTGGCCAGCGGCCGGGCTCTGCGTCTTGACCACGCCTTCAGGATCGGTGGTGCTGGTGACGACCTGGGGGTCGGCCTGCAGGCCGGCCGCCTCCAGCCTGGTGGTGGCATCGTCCTTGCTCATGTTGACCACGTTGGGAACGAGGACCATCTCCGGGCCTTTGCTGACGACGATGGTCACGCTGGTCCCCTTGGGGACCTGGGCCGCCGCCGGGGGGTTCTGCTGGGCGATCTTGCCCTTGGGCTGCGAGCTGAATTGTTCCTGGGTGTCGCCTAGGGTGAGGCCGACCGCGCTCAGCGCCTCCTGGGCGCCCGCAGCCGTGAGTCCCACGAGGTTGGGCACCGCGGCCATGTCGGGCCCCTTGCTGACCGTGACCTCGACCACTCCGCCCTTGGAGAGCTTGGTGTTGGGGTCCGGGCTCTGGCTGGATACGGTGTCCTTGGGAACCGACGCGTTGACCTCTTCCTTGGTCACCGACATGACCAGGCCGAGCTTCTTGAGCTGTGCCTCGGCGTCGCTGCGCTTCATACCGATGACGTTGGGCACCTTGATGCCCCCCGTGTTGATGACGATGGCCCAGACCCCGACCGCGACCGCCGCCAGGACTATGGCGATGACCAGGACCCACAGCCAGGCCGTCCTGCTCCGCCTGGGGGGAGGTCCCCCCTGCATGGCGTAGGCCTGCGTCTGGCCTCGGGCCACGTCCTCCGGCGGCAGGACCGGTGTCGCATACACCGGCGCACCCTCGAGGCAGCGCTCCAGGTCGGAGCGCATCTCCATCGCGCTCTGGTAGCGGTTCTCGGGGTTCTTGGCGAGCGCCTTCATGACGACGGCCTCGAGCTCCGGCGATATGTCGGGGTTCATCAGGGAGGGGGCCAGGGGGTCCTCCCGCACGTGCTTGTAGGCGATGGCGACGGGGTTCTCGCCGTTGAACGGCACCTTCCCGGTCAGCATCTCGTAGAGGACGATCCCCAGCGAGTAGAGGTCCGAGCGCGGGTCGGCGGCCCGCCCCTGTGCCTGCTCGGGGCTGATGTACTGCGCCGTCCCCATGATGGTGCCGGTCTGGGTCATGGCCGAGCCGCCCGCGGTGCGCGCGATGCCGAAGTCCATGACCTTGATCTGGCCGTCACCGGTGACGATTATGTTCTGCGGTTTGATGTCTCGGTGGACTATCCCCCGCGCTGAGGCCGCGTCCAGCGCCAGGCAGATCGCCATCGCGATCTCCACCGCGCGCTCGGGCATCAGAGGCCCGCCCTGGACGATTATCGACTTGAGGTCGCGGCCCTGCACGTACTCCATCACGATGTAGTAGGTGCTGTCCTCGATGCCCCAGTCGAAGACGTTGACTATGTTGGACTGGTTCAGGTTCGCCGCGGCCTGCGCTTCCTGCCTGAACCGCTCGATGAAGACGGGGTCTTTGGCGAACTGCGGGTGAAGGATCTTCACAGCCACCGTGCGACCCAGCAGGTTGTCGCGTGCGCGGTAGACGTCGGCCATTCCCCCCGTGCCTATGAGCTGCTCCAGCTCGTATCGGGAGTTGAGTATACGTCCTACCATGTAATAGAAAGCCTGCCTTTCTCGCCGGCGGTTTTTTACATTATACGTTCTAGTCGGCAAAAATGGGCATAAGCCAGAAACGCAAAAAGGGGACGGTCCCCCTTTTGCGTTTTGTCAGCCGCGGCCGCGCTCAGTCGTACTTGCAGGTCACCTCGTAGAAGACCTTGGCCGGGCTGCCGCAGACGGGGCACTTGTCCGGGACCGTGCCGTCGGCCACGTACCCGCACACGTCGCACACGTAGTAGGTCGGCTCCTCCTCGGCGAGCAGGTGCTCGAGCGCATTCGCGTAGAGCTTCTCGTGCTGCTCCTCGACGTCGCGCGCCCAGGTGAACATCTGGGTCGCCACGTTGTTCTCCTCGGCCTCAGCCTGGGCCATGAAGGAGGAGTACGCCACCTGCGCGATCTTCTGCTCGGTCGCGAGCGAGTCGGAAAGGTTGGTCTCGGTGTCCTTGATCTCCTTGAGCAGGCGCAGGCAGTTGCGGGCGTGGATCGACTCCGAGTCCGCGACCGCGCGGAAGAGCTTGGCGACGCTGTCGTACTCCTCCTCGTCGGCTTTGTCGGCGAAGATCTTCAGCCTGGTCACGGCCTTCGATTCGCCCTCATACGCCTTGCGCAGGTTACCGGTCGTTTCGTCTGCCAACGGACCTACCTCCTCCTAGCCGCCACCTTTGCGCACCCAGACCTTGATCTCGCCGCTCTCTTCCTCGAAGCCGAGGAACTCGTTTCCCGTCTTGCCGGCCCACGCAGGCATGTCGCTCTTGATCCCCGGGTCATCGGCGAGGACCTCGAGGACCTGGCCCGGCTCCAGGCTGTTTATGGCCTGGGCGGTCTTCACGATCGGCATCGGGCAGTAAAGGCCGATGCAGTCGAGAGTCTTATCAACTTGCATGCTCCACCCCTAGATAAACAGGTTCACCTTCGCCTCGGTCGCCAGGCTCAGGTAGGTCGCCGCTCCCACGTACTCGTCGACCGCGTCGATGAAATCTTTCTCCTCGAGCCCCATGATGGCCATGGAGGTCGTGCAGGCCAGGAAGCGCACCCCCTGCTCCTTGGCCAGCGCTATGCTGTCGGCCAGGGAAAGCATGTGAAACCGTTTCATCAGGCCCTTCATGGTATGGGTGCCCATGCCCCCCATGTTCATCTTGGAGAGCTTGCGCCTGTCGGCGCCGCCGCGGTTCATCAGGCCCATCATGTACTGCATCGGGCTCTTCTTGCCTTTCTCGAGGCCGCCCTTCTCGATCACCGACAGCCCCCAGAAGGTGAAGAACATGTCGACCTTCATGCCCATGGAGGCGCCGCTGTTGGCCAGGTTGAAGGCGGCAAGCGCCTTGTCGAGGTCTCCCGAGAACACAATCAGTGTCATGTTTTCCTGCTCGGCCAATTTGTCCTCCAATTGTCTGACGTCACGCCTCTTGTTGGCCTTCTATCAGTTGCACACGCCGCCGGAGGTTGCCCTGTAGACGAGGTGGCGAGTTATTCCTGCTCCTCCCGTTGCACGCCAGGGCGTGCAACGTCCGTCGCGGTCCGTCGCCCGCCGCAGCTCGGGCACACCTCGGCGTCCTGGCGCATCGGCTTGCCGCAGCTCGAGCAATCGATGATGACCATCCGGCACACGATGCAGATTGCGCTTTCCGGCTCGATGGTCACCTCGCAGTAGGGACAGCGGCATGCGACCTTCTGCTCGCGCGTCTCATCCATGCTGCGCCTCCTTCTCCTTCTGCTTGCTCTGGTAATCCTGGATCGCCTTGTGCAGGGCGTCGGCGCCCAGGTTCGAGCAGTGCATCTTCTGCTTGGGAAGCCCGCCGAGCTGATCGGCGACGTCCTCCCGGGTGATCTTCAAGGCCTCATCGATGGTCTTGCCCATTGCCATCTCGCTCACCATGCTCGAGACGGCAATGGCCGCACCGCAGCCGAAGGTCTTGAACTTCACGTCGCTCAGCCGGCCGTCGTCGACCTTGATGTAGAAAGTCATCATGTCTCCGCAGACCGGGTTGCCCACCTCGCCCACCCCGTCGGCGTCCTCTATCTCACCGACGTTGCGCGGGTTCATGAAGTGTTCCATCACGGTGTCGCTGTACTGTGCTATCTCAACCACCCCCCTCTTTGAGGTACTTCGCGTATAGGGGAGACATCTGCCGCAGCCTCTCAACTATGGGGGGCAGACTCTCCAGCACATAGTCTATATCTTCAGGCGTGTTCTCGAGGCCCAGAGAGAAAAGGATCGAGCCGGATGCCAACTCCGCCGGAACGTCGCATGCGGTCAGGACGTGCGAGCCTTTGAGAGCACGCGATGTGCAGGCCGAGCCACTCGAGACCGAGATGCCTTTCTGGTCCAGGAAGAGCAGCATGCTCTCCCCCTCTATGAACTCGACCAGGAAGCTGGCGTTCCAGGGGAGTCTGGTGGACGGATGCCCGGTGAGCCTCAGCCGCGGTATCGTTTCCATGAGGCCCTTGATGAGCCGGTCGCGCAGCGCCGTAAGCCCCTCGGCCCTCGAGGCCAGGTCGCGCGCCGCGAGCTCGGCGGCCTTTCCCATACCCACGATCCCCGGCATGTTCTCGGTGCCTCCGCGGCGCCCGTCCTCCTGGATGCCGCCGTCGAGCAGGGGCATCAGGCGGAGCCCCTTGCGCACCCACAGAGCGCCGGCGCCCTTGGGTCCGTACAGCAGGTCGGAGGCGATGGACATCGCGTCAACGCCGAGGTCGGTCACGTTCAGGGGGATGTACCCGGCGGCGGCCACCGCGTCGGTGTGGAACGGCACACCTTTCTCGCGGGCGACCGCGGCGATGTCGGCTGTCCTCTGCACCGTGCCGATCTCGCCGTTGGCGGCCATCACCGACACCAGAACGGTGTCGTCCCGGATGGCCGCGCGGACGTCCTCGGGGTCCACCATCCCGTAATCGTCGACCCCGACCTCGGTCATCTCGAAATCGAACTTGGCCATGGTGCGCGCGGCGTTCAGCACCGAGAAGTGCTCGACGGACGAGACCACCAGGTGGTTTCCCTTGCGCCGTGCGGCCCAGCTGACCCCTTTGACCGCGGTGTTGTTGGCCTCGGTGCCCCCGGAGACGAATGTGATCTCCTCGGGCTGGGCCCCGATGAGCGCGGCAACCTGCTCGCGGGCGGCGTAGAGCGCTTCCCGCGCCGTGTCGCCCCGTTGGTGCAGGGACGAGGGGTTGCCGAAATCCTCGGTGAGATACGGGCGCATCGCATCGGCGACCTCTGCAAGCACAGGGGTGGCCGCGTAGTGGTCCAGGTATACCTCAGCCATCAATACCTCCAACCCGTCCGCCGGGTCACATCGACTCGAAGTACGAGACCAGCGCGTCCCTGTCCAGCACTTTGAGCTGCTTGTCCTTTGTGCCTACTATGCCCTCTTTTTTGAGACGGCTCATCACGCGCGAGACCGTCTCCTCGGTGGAGCCGATCAAGCCGGAGATGTCGCGGTTGGTGAGCGGGGTGTCCATCCGCTCGGCGCAACCGGGGATGCCGGCGCCCTCGTCCAACGTCTTGAGGAGGATGCAGGCGACCCTCCGCTCGACCCTCTCGCCGGCGATGCAACGCGCCTTGATGTAAGAGCTGTCCAGCTCCTTGCCCACCAGGCGCAGGATGTGCCTCTCCATGTCGGTGTCGGACTCGAGCAGAGGGATCAAGTCATCCTTGGCGATCTTCCACACGGTCGCCTCTTTGCGGGCGACCGCGGAGAACAGGTAGTACTGCTGCCCGTAGACAACGCCCTCCCCGAAGATGTCGCCGGGGAATATGAAGTGGAAGATGTAAACCTTGCCGTCACCATGGATGACGTTCGCCTCGATGACGCCGGACTCGACCAGGTAGAGCGCGGCCGCGTCGTCGCCCTCGAAGAAGATGAACTGGCCCCTGTCGAGGCTCATCTGCGTGAACTTGTCCTTGAGCTTCTCGCGGATGCTCTTCTTGGCGTGACTTACGAACTCGTCCAGGTATACGCACTTCGATGCCACTTGCGGCCCGCCTTTCGCTTGCGCTGTCACGGTCGATGCCCTCTTGTTCTATTCTAACGCTTCGGCCCGGCTCCCCTGGAGCCGGACGAGCCCTGGCGCGGCTTGCGACCTCCACCGGCGGCTCTGCGGCCGCGTGAGGCGCCTGCTGTGTAGAGCTCCTCCCACACCCCCGGCCAGGAAGGCTCGGGCTCCAGCCCCACGTGGTGGGCCACTATCATGTAGAAACCGCCCAGCCCTCGATACTGGCCCCATTTCCGGGCCACCTGCAGCAGGTCCTCGCTGGTGGCGCGCCCCTCCTTGCGGTAGAAGTGCGCCAGCTTGGCCTGAAGCCCGATATCGTCGGCCGGTATCGAGTCCATCTTGTGAAGGCCGCGGATCATGGTCATCTCGGCGGTCCAGTCGCCGATGCCGCGGATCGTCTTGAGCTCCTCGCGTATCTCGTCTATGTCGTCGTACGACTCGAACTTGTCGAGGTCCAGCTGCCCGGTTGACACAAGCATGGATATGCCTTTTATGTACTCCGTTTTTCTTCCCGAGAGCCCGCATTCCTGCAACCCGCGCAGGCTTGCCGAAGCAAGCGCGTCCGGGGTCGGGAAGAGGTAATAAGTCTCGCCGGCGACCAGGAGCTTCTCACCGAACTTCCTGATGAGCTTCACCTGCATGCTGCGGGCCGCGATGAGCGAGATCTGCTGCTCGATGATCGAGTCGATGAGCGCCTCGAACACGGTGGGGGTCACCGGGCTCTTCAAGCCGTAGAGGTTCTTCACCAGCCGGGACATGACCGGGTCGCCCTTGACCGCCCTGTAAAACGGCCGCAGGTCCATGTCCAGGTTGAACATCCTGGTGATCAGCCGACGGGCGTCCTGCAGTTCCTTGCGGGTCAGCTCCAGCGGTGAGGTCAGCTCCACCTTGAGCCGGGGCTCATCGGTGGTGCCCGCCGAGGTGATCTTCAACAGGACCGCGGCGTCGTTGAGACGGAGAGTCTGCCTGAACACGCCGTCGTCGTAGGTGCGGAACTGAGGGTCGCCCCGCGAGAAGATCGAGGCGGAGAGGTCGAAGTCGAATGGAGGCACCGGCGTCAGGGTCATCCTGTGGGTGACCGGCTTCTTGACGATGGTCGCTGTTGCCATATCCATCCCTGCCTCTGTCTGGTTCCTGCCGACTCGATGTGTCGTATTCGCCGTAGAGGCAGCAAATCATGCAAACTGCACGACTGGGGTCAGGCGCCGGTGGGGAAACGGCAGGCCGAAGCCGAAGTCTTCGCGCCCGATGGTATCCAACGTCAGAGCCCTCTTCGGAGGCGCTCCCGGACCGCCTCACTCTCGAGCTCGCGCAACGCGTCGGACGCGATCCACTTCGCGGATCTCGAGTCCGACGCGGCCAGGCGCCTCGACGTCTCGATCGCTTTCGCGTTGAGCGCGAGGTTGCGCTTGCCGATCTGCCGCAGAGCCCAGTTCACGGCTTTCTTCACGAAGTTGCGCTCGTCGGTCGCCTCTCTCTCGATGACGGGAAGGAAACTCGCGATGGCCTGGTCCGTCGCCTTCTTGTCGCTCCAGGCTAGCTTGGCCATCAGGGCGAAACCCGCGCGCTTGACGAACTCCTCGTCCCGCTCGCTCCACTGGTAGCACTTGTCGTAGGCGTATGGCGTGAGCCACATCAGGCCCATGCAGAACTGGTCGCAGACGTCCCAGGAGTCGAGCTCGACAACCCAGGACTCCGCCTGCTCCTCGGTGAACTCGGCCGGGTCGGCGACGAGCGTGGCCAGGATGCGTGCCTCGTGGATGCCCGAGTCGAACAGTTTCAGCGCGAGCTCATGGTCCTTGCCGATGCTCTTGCCGAGCTTGCGCAGCTCGGGCATCGAGATGCCCAGAATGTTGGCTGAATTGATGCCGAAGCGGGCCATCCCCGCGACGTTGTCCGGGTTGCCCATCGACTTGAGCGTCTTGATGACGTCCTTGTACTCCATGGTCGAAGCCTTTCCTCGCGCGGCATCCCGCCGGTCAGAACGGCCGGCGCCTCTATTGCCTGTGTTCTTTCCCATTTCCAGCGTTCATACTATATCTGGCGGGAGAGGATTCGTGCTCGGTGTTTATCGAATCAAGAAGAGAAGCCTGATCGTTTTCATCTCGAGGAGGCCTGCGTGAAGGGTGCGATAGTCTACTACGGCAAGTGGGGGCACTTGAGGTCGGTGGCGGAGATGATCATCAAGGGTCTCATCGAGCAGGATCATGAGGTCGCCTTGCTGGAGGCGGGGACGCGCCTGCCGGAGGAGATGGAATTCATGATCGTCGGCGCCCCGACCAAGCTGGGAAAGCTGCCCTCCGAGGTCGTCCATTTCGTGAAGCGCGAGATCGACGACTCGTGGAAGGGCAAGCCGTTCGCGGCCTTCAGCACCGGCGACTCCAAGAACGTCAAGAAAGGTGAGCCACAGGCCGCCGAACTCATCAACGACCTGCTGCTCAGCAAGGGACTCATACCGGTCGTTCCCCCCTACAAAGCAGGGGTCACCTCGATGAAAGGCCCGCTGGCGGAAGGTGTGATGGCCGAGGCCTACCGCTTCGGGCTCCACGTGGGGGAAGAGCTCCACGGCGAGGGCAGCGGCCAGGTGACCGAGAGGTAGCCCGCGCCTCAGAGCAACGTGACCTTGCGGGCTTTCCTGGGCAGCTTCACGTTGTAGGTGTATTTCGGGTAGCCGAGCATCAGCGCGCCGTGGATGCGTTCGTCGCCTGCGAGCCCCAGCACCCCGTTGATGCGCTTCGGCCTCATCTTGTCGGCCCCTACCAGGAAACCGGACCAGCAGGTGCCGAGCCCCATGGTCATCGCCATCACCTCGACGTTGCGCATCGCTATCGCGCAGTCGAGGGCGGCCATCCGGTTGGACTTCTTGTCGTAGGCAACCACTAGCGCCGGAGCGTTGCGGAACATCGAACCCTGTAGATGGCCGCTCTCCCGCATCGTCTTGAACATGGTGTAGTACCTCGCCATCCCCTCGGACGCCCCCGAGCCCGCCACGAGCCTCAGCGCAGACATGACCACATTGTTTCCCATGAACTTGACCCCGGTGTTCCACAGGACGTCCAGCACGGCGTCCTCGAGCCGCTGGATCAGGGCGGCGTCCCTGATGACCATGAAGCCGACGGATTGGTTGTTGCCGCCCGTGCCCGCGTGGGTCGCAACCTCGATCAGCTCGGCCACGGCATCGTCCGGTACCGGCTCCGGCTTGTAGCGTCTCACGGAGCGGCGCGCCAGAAGCAGCCTCTTCATCGAGTCCGGCGAGACGTCGAGGTCGCCGAGCTCCTCGAAGTCGTCGTACGACAGCAGCTCGTGCGTGATAGCGCGGGGCGCGCATACAGCCATGCAGTGCCCGCACAGGTTGCACCAGTCCGGGTGCGCCACGTAAACGCGCCGCTTGCCGTTGACCCGCTCGGACTCGATTATCCCGCTCGGGCACACCTCGGCGCACTTGCCACAGCTGGTGCACTTCTCTTTGTCGATCTCGATCATGGAGGGTCCTCCTTGCAAGGCGATTCTCAGCGATCACCGGGATTTATTGTTGAATCTGATAAGAGGTTGGTCGGGGTGGTCGGATTCGAACCGACGACCTCAGCGTCCCGAACGCTGCGCGCTAGCCAACTGCGCTACACCCCGCCTGCCAATGCAGTATATCAAAGTATGCGGAGGACGGTCAACCGAGGTAATCGCTGTCTCATTGGCTGGAAAGGTATCTTGGGTGGTTAAACCCAGCTTATTTGGGTAGCTTGAGTATTGTCATACATATAGGATGCTCCTATAATAGCAAATATGGAAAATGAAGCAGAGAATTGTCCTCTCAATACTCTTTGCGAGAGATTGGGCACCAGGATCGATTCCTGCGCCAGAGCCGGTATTCCTAAATACAAGACTTTGGAGCAGATGCGGCATACCTATGGGGGAGATGCCCAGTTGGCCAGATTAGCCCTGATCGAAGAAGATCTCGACAGGTTAAGAGCCTGTACCTCATCAATATTGAAACTGCTGACGTAAAGCAGTTTCGAAATGCCTGTGTCAAGAAATCCGAATATCTAAATCCGAAA
>PMJJ01000033.1:0-7714 GCA_003157385.1 Actinomycetota bacterium
CCAACCCGTTTGGCAACAGGCCCGGAATACGTATGGGGGAGCGAGCTCGGCGTTCTTGCCGCAGACCGACAGGTAGTTCCTTATCATGGCCCGGCAGACGCCCATCAGGATGTCGCTCTTGCTGTAGCCCATGTTCTTCCTGCTGACTACCGCACTGGACAGGAAGATGCCGCACTTGCCCGGCAGGTTGAGCTCGTTTCTGCTTTCGAGAGCGAGATCCGCGAATTCCTCAATGCTCACGTCCAACCGGTCGGCGATGTTCTCCATGACGCTCCCGGTGCCGGCCGCGCAGATTGAATTCATCGCGAAGTTCGAGAATATCCCGTCTTCGATGGTGATTAGCTTGCAGTCCTCGCCGCCGATGTCCAGCACCGTCCTCACTTCCGGGTAATACTCCAGGGCGGCTATTGTGTGTGCCAGTATTTCCGTCTTGGCAATATCCGCGCTGATGACGATCTTCACGAAGTTCCTGCCGGAGCCGGTGACGCCGCACCCGAGCACTGAGTAGTCTTGCAGGCGCAGGTCCCCCAGGCATTCCTCGACGGAATCTATGACGTTCTTGTTCCTTTGATAACTATGGGCGACCACGTTTTTCTCTTCGTCGATGAGCGCGGCCTTGGTGGTCACCGAGCCGCAGTCAACACCGAGGTAGACCCTGCGCGTCATTTCATCGCGTACCTTTTCTCCTCCTGATGAGCTCGACGAAAGTCTCGAGCCTTGTCTCCTCGTTCAGCTCGCTGTTGTTCTCGTCGCACTCGACGGTCAGAAGGGGCAGACCCCTCTGCCTGCAGAGTATGCTTACTACAGGCTGGACGAGGATCTCCGGCGCGCAGCTCATGGGCAGGATATGTATGACGGCGTCGAAGCCTTCTTCGTGGGCTTTCAATACGTTGGCCACGCTATGCAGGCCGTGCCCCCCGGTCGGACCATCGAGGTACTGCTCGGCCAGTCGAAGGTAGCCATCCTTTCTCCCGGTCACACCGTCCCTGATGTAGTGGCTCATGCTCAAGGCGTATTTCGGCTTTGCTCCCAGCCCGGCGAGCTTGCCGACGATGTCCAGGTTGGCCTTGCCGTCGAGGACCGTGAATATCTCGCCGAAGAGCAGGATGTTGATGTCGTCCCGATCTATGTTGAGGCAGTATTCTTCTTTACCTCTTTCGAGCTCGAGGATGGCGTTCCAGGTGTCGCGTATCGCCTTGATTATCCTGGTGTAGCCGACACCGGGGTTCACCTTCTTCAAGTCCTTGAGTATCGACCTGCCCTTTAGCGGAACTATCTCGAAATCATAGCCGAGTTCTCTCAGGGTCTGTTCCTGCACTTTCCAGTAGTGCCGGTACCTGCAGCGTCCGCAGGAACTGAAGTGAACGAGGCTGGACGCGCCCCTGTCGATGGCGTCAGCGAGATAACCGAGGGTTACCTTGTATGGGTAACACATCATCACCGGCGAGTGCTGCACTCCGAAGTTGATGGTCTTCTCGGTCAGTTCTCCCCTGATGACGTCGACGTCCAGCGCCGTAAGCATATCCTCGAAGACGCCCGTGTAATCCCCTATGTTCGGAAAAGCCACCCGGACTCTGTCCTGTTTGCGTAGCATTATCCCTTTCCGGACAACAGGCTTTGTTTGCCACGTCGTCACAAATAACAATACGAAGCAGGCTGAGGAATGGGTTCGCCGAAGGGGGGTGGGCTTTGACGTGACTGCAACTGGTGCAGTGTTATCTGACCGTAAGCAGTTCGAGTGGGGCTCTCACAACCTAGCGACTCGGTTCGATGCGGTTGAATACCTTATTCAAGCGGTTTCTCGCCACCACGCCCCAGCCGCAGGTTCGCGACCTCGAAATACATGTCGTAGAGGTGCAGGCCTTTGCTGACCGCGATGGTCTCGCCGGGCTTCACGTCGTGGCCGATCTCGTCGGCCATGTACTCTTTGAGCAGTTGGATGCCCGCGAGGTTGGAGGGGAAGCCGCCCCAGAGGTCCCAGGAGCGGAAGTACACGATGAAGTGGAGCTTCTTCTCGGCGGGGTAGATGCGCGTGTCGATCTGGCGCAGGCAGGGCGGGTCGGCCAGGAAGATGCTGTCCGTGTCGCAGACCGCCATGCAGGCCTGGTTGGTGCCGAAGCCGTCCTCCTTGTACATGCGCACGACCTCGTGGATCTGTGGTTCCAGGTACTGGCCGTAGGTGTAGTCCTCGCGCTCCGCTTTTGAGTGGGCGTTCACGAGTTTGTCCAGGTACTTGAGGACGAACTCCATGTCGGTCGGCGGTGGCAGGCTCGAGCCCTCGGGCATGGTGGGGACCAGTGGGCGAGCCTCGGGGTAGTTGATCTTCACCACGGCGAACTCGAACTCGCGGCGCTTCTGGCCGGCGTACGAGCCGCGATCGATGACATACTCGCGGCCGGACTCCATGACCTGGTAGATGCACTGGAACCAGGCGTCGGGGATGTCGCGGGCCTCGATATAGGTTACGTGCAAGTGGTGCCTCCAGATGCCGGCGGGACGCCGGCGCTACGAACCTCTACCACTTCTCCCAGTGGACGATGTCGGCGAGTTCGTTGCGAGGCCTCTCGCCCGGAATCTTCGCCGGCACGCCCAGCGGCGTGATGCCGACGATGCGGAACTCGTCGGGGACGCCCAGCACCGGCCGCACCTTGTCCTCGTCGAAGAACCCGATGAATACGGTGCCGAGGCCCAGGTCCGCGGCCTCGAGCATGATGTGGTCCATCAGGATGCCGGCATCGGTCATGAAATACTGTTTGCCGTTCGGCGAGCCAGACTCGTTGGGGTCCATGCAGACGACGATGGCCACCGGCGCCTGCCCGACTGCCTTCCCGCCGGGGTTGCCCTCGAGGGCCTCGGAGAGCTTCGCCCGGGTGCCCGGGTCCTTAACCACCAGGATATGCCAGCCCTGCTTGTTGGCCCACGACGCGGCGTAACGCGCCGCATCCAGGACCTGGTTGAGCTGCTCGTCGGAGACGGGGGTCTCCTCGTACTTGCGCACGCTGCGCCTCTTGCGAATCGCCTCGACTGCCACGTCCACCACCCCTTGAGTTCCGGTACCGTCCGCCGGTAGGTCTACATGTTTGGGCGTATCTTATCATTCGCGCGGCGGCAGTGGCCGAAAATGCACCATTGGTGCCAGGCGCCCCTGGTGCATTTGAATTAGAATTAGCCTGCACACAATCACAGGGAGGTCAGTGGATGGGGAAGGACAGGCAGTTGATGCGGTGCCGCGAGTGCGGCTTCCCGAGGATCGTCAGCTTCTTCATCAAGTGGAACGACAACGGCACCATCACCCAGATGATGCGCCAGGACTTCCGCGTGGTGGTGCTGCACTTCGGGTTCCTCGACAACCTCTTCTCCAACATCGAGGCGAAGCTGGGGATTTCGATCGAGCACATCGCTTTTGAGGCCCAGCGCAACGCCAGCAAGGCGACCTTCACCGCGTTCACCGACCGCATCCCCGCCGCGGACTTCTTCATGAGGCCCGGCTTCGTGAAGAGGATCGGGGTCGAGGGGTTCAACAAGGTCGGCAAGATCACCGGACAGTGCCACTCGGAGACACTGGAGTACAAGCCGGGGAGGTACGGCGTCGCGCGCATCCGCAACCCCTTCAACTTCGGGCTGATGGCCGCCAACGTGGTCGGCGCGTTCGAGACCCTGGAGGGGGTGCCCTTCAAGCACAAATGGGAGGAGGAGTCGCCGGACTCCTTCATCATCAGGGTGGAGCCGACGGGCGAGCGCCCGGAGATCGCGGCCAGGATGGAGCTCGCGTACTCGCGCATGCTCCCCGGCTGCCTGGTGCACGACCGCTGCCCGCGCTGCAAGGTCCCGCGCGCCCTCTCGTCGCACGTCAAGTGGATGGAGAACGACGGCATAATCCTCGACACGCGCACCGGCTCGAGGGTGATAATGCTCGACGGCTACATGGTGACCACCGTATTCCGCGAGATGGTCTCCGAGCTCGGCGAGGAGGTCAACGACCTGCTGGTCGACGCGCAGCGCGAGTGGACGGTCGACCACGTAGGGCAGCTCGGGCTTGCCGAGGGCGACGGGCCCCTGCCGCCCGCGGAGCTCGAGAAGGCCTACCGCGAGTACCTCAAGAACATGTCGCTCTACGGGATCGGCAACCCGGTGTCCTTCGAGATGGAAGACAGCACCGTCGAGGTGAAGGTCGAGAACCCCTATGAGGTCCACATCATAGCCGGGACCCTGCAGGGCCTGCGCGAGGCGCTCGAGAAGAGCAGGAGCGCCGTGGAGTGGGAGGAGCTCAAGCAGGGTACGTTGCTCTACCGGGTCTCGCCGGCGCCAGAATCCAAATAAACGCAAGTTTTGGGGTAAGACCCTTTGTGTTGCGTTATTGCTTCCTTTGATTGCCGGCGAGACGCCGGCGCCACGAATGCAAGTTTAAGGGTCTTACCCCAAAACTTGCCCTTTGCACTCGGCTCTCTGAGGCGTTATAATCCTTTGAAGCCGGGAGACTGAGGGTACAGTCAACCGGCTTTTCGTGCCCAGATGAGGGTTGAGAAGCCCACGGAGGTGGACTTTTTTGGTTAGGGGAAAGACAAGCAAGGTTGTTATCGCCACCGTCCTGGCGGTCTGTATGGCGGTCGTGCTGGTGCCTGCGGCATTCGCACAGAGCCAGGCGCCGGTTCCCAGCGGGCTCAAAGTCGGGCTACCGACTTCGAGCGACGGTGGGGTGCTCAAGCTCACCTGGAACGTCACCAGCCCCGAAAGCATTACAGGCTACAAGGTATACCGTTCCGCCAGCCCGGATGGCGGGTTCAAGTCCGTTTTCTCCGACACGGCCGACACGCGGCTCAACGTGATGCAGTTCATGGACGCCGGCCTCGAGCCCGGCGCGACCTACTATTACCGCGTGACCCTGATCGACTCCGGCGGCAAGGAGACCTCTCCCAGCAACGTCGCCAAGGGCGTCCTGCCCGCGCTGGCCGGGCCTGCGCCGGCCGGGGGCAAGAAGCAGGCCGACACCAGGGAGAAGGGCAAGCACATAATCATCTCTGTAACGGAGAACCGCATCTGGTTCCTTGAGAACGGCGTGCTGGTGCGGACGCACCTGTGCTCGACGGGCATGCCGTCGCACCCCACTCCGCTGGGCGTCTTCCACGTCGAGGACCACGAGTACTGCGCGATCTCCGTCAAGTACGGCGGGGTCTACATGTACTGGTGGATGGGCTTCGCCCCCGACACCGGCATGCACGCGCTTCCCTACGACCCCAAGAGCGGCAGCTGGACGTCTGCCGACTGCCTGGGCTACAACGCCTCCCACGGCTGCGTGCGCCAGGCCATCTCGGACGCGCAGTGGGCCTACAACTGGGCGCCCAACGGGACCCGCATCGACGTGATCAGCGGTCACTTCAACTACACGCCGCCCCCGCCCCCGCCCCCGCCGACAACGGGCGGATCCGGCAGCCAGGGCATCAGCAAGCTCTCCAAGGACTGGTACTTCGCCGAGGGGTGCACCACGGGCAACTTCGACGAGTACCTCTGCATGATGAACCCGTCGGACAAGATCGCCAACGTCAACGCCACCTACATGAAGCCCGATGGCAGCGTGGTTGGCGGCTCCTACACGGTGCAGCCGTTCGCGCGCTTCACGGTGCATGTCAACGACATCCCCGGGCTCGACGACGCTGAGCACTCGACGCACCTGTCGAGCGACGTGGAGATGGCGGCCGAGCGCTCGGAGTATTTCTATGACTACGCGGGGGGCAAGAACGGAGGCACCGACTCCGCGGGCGTGACCGCGCCCGGCAAATCGTGGTACCTCGCCGAGGGTTACACCGGCGGCGACTTCGACGAGTACGTGCTGATTCAGAACCCCGAAACGACCGCGGCCTCGGTGCACGTCCAGTACATGAAGCCGGACGGCCAGACCGTGCTGAAGAACTACGCGGTCAACCCCACCTCGCGCATGTCTTTGCACGTCGACGACGTCCCGGAGCTCGCGAGCACGGACGTCTCCACATGGGTGACCAGCAACATCCCGGTGGTTGTCGAGCGCGCGCAGTATTTCAACTACTACGGCAAGGATGACGGCAACGCATCGGCCGCCGTCAGCTCGCCCAGCAAGATCTGGTACCTCGCGGAGGGCTACACCGGCGGCGATTTCGACGAGTACGTCCTCATTCAGAACCCCGAGGCGACAGCCGGCAAGGCCGACGTGACCTTCATGTGCGAGGACGGGACCAGCGTCAAGAAGGAGTACGCCCTGATTCCCCAGTCGCGCTTCACCATCCACGTCGACGACATACCCGGGCTCGAGAGTCGGTCGGTGTCGACCAAGATCGAGGCAAGCGTGGGCGTGATCGCCGAACGCGCCGAGTACTTCACGAGCTACGGCAGGACCGGCGGCGCCGACGCCCCCGGAGTCACGGAGCCGCAGAAGTACTGGTACCTCGCCGAGGGCTACACTGGCGGAGATTTCGATACCTACGTGCTGGTGATGAACCCGGGCGACGAGCCGTCGAACGTCGACGTGAACTACCTGCTGCCGGGAGGCGGCATCAAGCAGGCGAACTACACGGTCGCGGCGCACAGCCGTTACACCATCCACCTCGACGAGATACCGGGGCTCACCAACACCGAGGTGGCCACGGCACTGACGGGAAGCCAGCCTATCATCTGCGAAAGGGCGATGTACTTCTCGATCGACAATGAGTGACGCGGTCGAGGCCGGTCATGACGGAAAGCTCTATCTCTGCGCGACGCCGATCGGCAACCTCCAGGACATAACCCTTCGCGTCCTCGAGACGCTGCGCCTGGCCGACCTGGTGGCGGCCGAGGACACCCGGCGCACCAGGCAGCTCTTCTCCGCCTACGACATCCACACGCCGCTGCTCTCCTACCGCGAGCAGAACCGCGAGGCGGCCGGCGCGAAGATCATCAAGAGGCTCGAGGAAGGGGAGACCGTCGCCCTGGTGTCGGACGCCGGGACGCCCGGGATATCCGACCCCGGCCAGCACCTGGTGGCGCTCTGCGTCGAGCGTGGCATCCCCATCGAGTCTCTCCCCGGACCCAACGCCGCCATAGCCGCGCTGGTGCTCTCGGGGCTGCCGACCGACCGGTTCTGCTTCGAAGGCTTCCTGCCGCGCAAGACCGGCGCGCGTCGCAAAGCCCTGGAGGCCATTGCGCGCGACGAGCGCACCCTACTCTTCCACGAGAGCCCGGCGCGCGTCGTCGACACTTTAGGTGACATCCTGGACGTGCTCGGCGACCGTCGCATGGCGCTGGCGCGCGAGCTTACCAAGAAGTTCGAGACGGTCCTGCGCGGGACGGTGTCGTCGGTGCGTTCAACGATCGCGGCGGGAGAAGTGAAGGGTGAGATAGTCCTGGTGGTCGAGGGGGCGCCGCCCGGGGCAGCCGACACCATCGATGAGGCAGCCGCCGTCGATGACGTGATGAGATTGAAGGAGCAGGGGCTTTCTCTCAAGGAAGCGGTCGCAGTGGTAGTAGAGGAGCAGGCACCGGGGATGTCGCGCTCCGCGCTCTACAACGCGGCTCTCAAGCGCAACGCGTAAGCCCTGGCATCAGGCGCCCGGCATCGCCCGCAGTTGCTGCAGGCAGTCCGGGCAGATGCTCTTCTCCAGGAACAGCTGGTTCGCTTCCACCGAGCCGCAGAAGGTGCAGCCGTCGTGGTGGGGAGACAGCATCAGCCTGCCGCCGTCGACCTCCACGTCGAGCGGGTCGCCCGGCT
>PMJJ01000033.1:7733-8296 GCA_003157385.1 Actinomycetota bacterium
GAGAGGTCGTCGCCGACCGCGTCGATTATCTCCAGAGTCCTGGGGCCGTTGCCGACGAGCACCGCTCCTCGCACCGCGGACCCCAACTCTCCATTCTCTATCAGGTAGCCCTCCGACACCGAGAACACGAAGTCGCCCGTGGTGGGGTCGACCTGGCCGCCTCCCATCTTGGCGGCGTACAGCCCCTTGGAGGTCGAGGTGATGATGTCCTCGTGCGTGTCGGCGCCCGGCTCGATGTAGGTGTTGCTCATGCGCGGAATCGGCACGTTCCTGAAGGACTGGCGCCGCCCGTTACCGGTGCTGGCCACCCCGTCCTTCATCGCCTCGTGCCGGTCGTAGAGGTACCCGCGCAGGACGCCGTCCTCGATGAGCAGCGTCGCCTGTGAAGGCGTGCCTTCGTCGTCGTAGTCGTAGGAGCCCCAGAGGCCGGGCCGGGTGGGGTTGTCTGAGGCCGATACTATTGTCGCTGCCACCCGCTCGCCGATCTTTCCCGAGTAGACGGACGCGCCCTTGTGGACGTGGTCGACCTCAAGTCCGTGGCCGACCGCCTCGTGCAGCAGCAC
>PMJJ01000094.1 GCA_003157385.1 Actinomycetota bacterium
TGTTGCTACCACGCCTACGAGTTACGCCAACCGGCGGGACGCCGGCGCTACGGATATACTTGGGGGGTACCCTTCAAAAGAGGAGCTTAAAGATGGAACGATACGCCCCTTTGCTGGACTCCTTCCGCGAGATGTACCCTGCCAAGTTCTCCGAGGAGAAGGAGATCTTCAAGTGCATCCACAGGGGGGACCGCCTCTTCGTCAGCACCGGCTGCGGCGAGCCGCAGTACCTCATGGCCGCGCTGGCTAGGTACGTCGATGACAACCCCAAGGCGTTCTTCGACGCCGAGGTCCTCCAGGTCTGGACGATGGGTGTCGCCCCCTACGCCGAATCGCGCTTCCTGCGCAACTTCAGGCACAATTCGTTCTTCGTCGGCGACAGCACCAGGGAGGCGGTCAACGCCGGGCTGGCCGACTACACCCCGATCTTCCTCTCGCAGGTGCCCGACCTCTTCAACCGGGGGATGGTCCCTATCGATGTCGCCCTGATACAGGCCTCGCCCCCCGACAGGAACGGCTTCATGAGCCTGGGAGTGAGCGTCGACATCACCAAGGCGGCGGTGGAGTGCGCCCGGACCGTCATCTGCCAGGTCAACAGCAACATGCCGCGAGTGCACGGCGACGCGTTCATCAACATCGAGGACATGGACTACCTGGTCCCGCACGACGAGCCGCTGCTGGAGTACGCGCCGACCATACCCGACGAGCTGGCCCACAGCATCGGGGAGTACGTCGCGCGCATCGTCGAGGACGGCGACACCATCCAGGTCGGCTACGGAAGCATCCCCAACGCCATCATCGCAAACCTCCGGGACAAGAAGCACCTTGGCGTTCACACCGAGCTCTTCTCGGACGGGATCGCGGACCTGATGAAGCAAGGGGTCATCGACAACAGCCGCAAGTCGATAGACAGGGGAAAGACCGTGGCGTCGTTCTGCATGGCGACTGAGAGCACCTATGCCTTCATGAGCGACAACCCGTCGATCGAGTTCCGGCCCATCGACTACACCAACAGCCCGCTGGTCATCTCGCAGAACGACAACATGGTGGCGATCAACAGCGCGCTGTCGGTGGACCTGACCGGGCAGGCGAGCGCCGAGTCGATAGGTCACGTCTTCTACAGCGGGATCGGGGGACAGGCGGACTTCATGAGAGGGGCGGTGCTGGCCAAGGGCGGCAGGACGATACTGGTGCTCCCGTCTGTGACCGCCGACGGGAAGACCAGCAGGATAGTCCCGTTCATCGAAGAGGGCGCGGGTGTGACCCTGACCCGCGGGGACGTCCACTACGTCGTGACCGAGTACGGCATCGCCTACCTCCACGGGCAGAACATCAGGCAGCGCGCCATGGAGCTCATCTCCATCGCGCATCCGGATTTCAGGGAGCGGCTGATCGACGAGGCCAGGGAGAGGAACCTCATATACGCCGACCAGGTGTTCGTGACAGGCAAAGAGGGCGAGTACCCGGAGGAGCTGGAGAGGTACCGCACCACCAGGACCGGGCTGGAGGTGCTGCTGCGCCCGGTGCGGATGAGCGACGAGCCGCTGCTGAAGGACTTCTTCTACTCGCTCTCGGACAAGAGCAACTACCGCCGGTTCATCACCCTGCGGCGCTACCTGCCGCACGAGGTGCTGCAGCGCATGACGGCGATAGACTTCACCAGGGAGATGGTCATCCTGGCGGTCGTGCACGACGGCGAGAAAGAGAAGTTCGTCGGGGTCGGCCAATACGTCATCACCGGCGACACCCACACCGCGGAGATAGCCCTGGCGGTCAGGGACGAATACCAGCAGCAGGGCATCGGGACCGAGCTCCTGGCCTACCTCTCGCAGGTCGCCAAGAGGCAGGGTCTGCTGGGATTCACGGCCGACGTGCTGGGCGAGAACAGGCCCGTCATGAAGCTCCTGGACAAGTCCGGATTCGGGGTGCAGAAGTCGGCTGAAGAGGGCGTCAGCTACCTCAAGGCGACTTTCAAGGACTGAAACACCTCGGTCGTTGCCGAAAAGGCGCCGTTCGTGCTCCGCGCGTTGCTTACTCTCCTGCATAGAAATACAATGATGGGCAGGTTTTGACTGGGTAATGGCGGTTTGCATCCGGTAGCATCGCCGGAAGGGGAAGACGCATTTGTTTTTGCAGCTAGCGCGACAGTTTCGCACGCGCTGTTTTAGGCTGCCCGGACATCTTATGCCCCGCAGGGCGCTGCTCCTCGCGCTTGCACTCACCACCGCTTTAATCGTCGCCACCGCGACGTTTTTTTCTTTCGCGCTGCCATCGGCCCAGGCGCAGTCGAACGTGCGAAACGAGACGACCTGGATGACCAACGGCATCGTGCGTTCGATTGTGCCCGCTGGCGCCGTGACTTACATCGGCGGCGACTTCACCGCCATAGGCCCCTATATGGGCCGCGGCGCATTGCTGAATACCACGGGCGCGCCGGCGATGAACTTCCCCAAGAGCAACGGCAACATCAACGCAGTGGTGGGGGACGGCTCCGGCGGCTGGTACGTCGGTGGGGCGTTCACCGTCATCGGCAACCTGGTCCGCAACCGCATCGCGCACATCACCGCGAGCGGCGCCGTCGACCCGGGCTGGGACCCCAACTCAAACAGTACCGTGAGCGCTCTGGCGTTCACCAGCGGGACCGTTTACGTGGGCGGCGCGTTCACCGCGATCGGCGGGCAGACGCGCAACTACATCGCCGCGTTGAACACGGTCAATGGCAACGCTACCGGCTGGAACCCCAACGCGACCGCCAGCACCGTCGTCAACGCGCTGGCGCTCAGCGCCGACGCGAGCACGGTCTACGCGGGAGGGACGTTTACTACCATCGGCGGGCAGACGCGAAACAGGATAGCCGCGCTGAGCGCCGCCACCGGGCTGGCGACCGCCTGGAACGGTAAC
Organism: Actinomycetota bacterium; assembly: GCA_003157385.1. Lineage (GTDB taxonomy): Bacteria > Actinomycetota > Geothermincolia > Fen-727 > Anoxymicrobiaceae > FEN-680. The sequence goes on from PMJJ01000094.1 coordinate 2,902, forward strand.
GCGGGCAGCACGGTGAGCGCGCTGGCCGTTACACCGACCACGATCTACGCCGGGGGTTCCTTCACCACCATGGGTGGCCTCACCCGGATGTACATCGCGGCGATGGACACCACCACCGGGACGCCGACCGCCTGGGACGCCGCCGCCAGCGCCGCCGTGACCGCCCTTGCCGTAAGCGGCAATACGGTTTACGCGGGCGGCAGCTTCACCACGATCGGCGGCCAGACCAGGAACCGCATCGCCGCTCTTGACGCGACCATCAACACAGCCATGGCCACGGCGTGGAACCCTAACGCCAGCGCGGCTGTCAGCACTCTTATCATGAGCGCCGATGCAACGACCGTCTTTGCAGGCGGGTCCTTTGTAACCATCGGCGGGCAGACTCGCAACTACATCGCCGGGCTGGACGTTACCACCGGGCTCGCCACCGCCTGGGACCCCAACGCTAACAACACCGTCCTGGCGTTCGCCGTCAACGGGACGAGCGTCTACGCGGGCGGCTCTTTCAACAGCATCGGGCGCTACAACCGGAACCGGTTGGCGGCTATCACCACGGCCACCGGCGTGGCGACGGCCTGGAATCCAAACGCCAGCGCCTCCGTCAACGCGATAGCGCTCAGCGGGGATGCCTCGACCGTGTACGTGGGCGGGTCCTTCGCGACGGTGGGCGGGCTCGCACGCGCCGACCTGGCGGCGGTGAGCGCCTCGACCGGGGTGCCAACCTCCTGGGTCCCGACCGGCAACGGTGCAGTCAACGCGATCGTCGTCTCGGGTACCACGGTCTACGCCGGAGGCGCTTTCACCACTATCGGCGGCCAGACCAGGAACCGCATTGCCGCTCTTGACGCCACCATCAACACAGCCATGGCCACGGCGTGGAACCCTAACGCCAGCGCCGCGGTCAACGCCCTGGCGATCTACGGCACCACCCTGTACGCCGGAGGCGCGTTCGCCACCATAGGCGGTCAGACCCGCGCGGATATCGCGGCGCTCAGCACCACTGTCAATACCAACAACGCGACGGCCTGGAACCCGGTCGGCAACGCGGCCGTGAGCGCACTGGCGCTCAGCAGCGACGGCGCGACGGTGTACGCGGGTGGGTCGTTCACCAGCATGGGCGGATCGACCCGCAACTACATCGCCGCCATGTTCGCGAACGTCAACACCAACAACGCCACGACCTGGGACGCCAACGCCAACGCCGCGGTCACCGCGCTGGCGGTGTCCAGCGGCACGGTCTATGCCGGGGGGAGCTTCACCAACATCGGGGGACAGTGGAAGAACTACCTGGCCGCCCTCAGCGCAACGACCGCCGGCGCGGCCGCATTCGAGCCGAACCCCAACGCGGCCATACTTGCGATAGGGGTGAGCTCGAGGGTCTACGCCGGGGGCAGCTTCACGACCGTCGGGAATCTCGAGTGCACTGACTTCGCGGAGTTCCAGTTCCTCGCCCCGACCGTGACAGGTATCAGCCCCAATACGGCCGTCCGCGGGCAGACGCTGACCGGCGTCTCGATAACCGGCACCGAGTTTCGCAACGTGTCGATGAACGTGCAGTTGCAGCGTGGAGCCGAGATTGTCAGTGGCACGGGCGTGACCTGGGTCTCGCCGACGCAGGTGACCGCGAACTTCGCGATACCAGCGGGCGCGACGGTAGGCAGCGACTGGGCGGTGTTCCTGCAGCACAACGATGATTCGAAGAGCTCGACGCTCAATAACGCGTTTGCCGTGACCTACCCCGCCCCGGTGCTGGCGGGCATGAGCCCGACGTCAGGCCAGCAGGGACAGACCCTCACCGGAGTCAACATCACCGGCTCCGCCTTCCGCAACACGCCGATGACGGTCAGCCTCACCAGGGGAGCGGAGACCATACCAGCGACCAACGTGACCTGGGCGTCTGCCACCACTGTGAACGCCGACTTTACGATCCCCGCCGGCGCCACCGTGGCCTCCGACTGGTCGCTCTA
>PMJJ01000081.1 GCA_003157385.1 Actinomycetota bacterium
AAGACGCCTGAACCCGTGACCGATTTGTACCATGACCGGGAACGAATATAAAGTGCGGGTGGAGGTGGGACGATGAGCGCCACGGAAAGCCAGAGGCTCGACCGCTACGGGAGGCGCGGGATCGCCGTCTCTTTCGCGGGCCTGCTCCTCGGCGTAGGCGCGCTCTTCGTTCCGGCAGGCACTTTCGCGTGGGCGAACGCCTGGCTCTTCCTCGGGCTGACGACCGCCTACACTGTTGTCAACACCATCGTCCTTGCCAGGAAGAGCCCCCGGCTCTTGAACGAGCGCGGCAAGTTCGTCAAAGAAGGAACCAGGGTATTCGACAAAGTCTACGTAGCGCTCTACCTGCCGATGGGGCTTGCCACCCTCATTGTGAGCGGCCTCGACAGGCGCTTCGGCTGGTCCCACGTTCCGGCCTGGGCGACGGTCGCGGGTGTGGTCCTGCTTCTGCCCGCTTTCTTTGTCGGCATGTGGGCGATGACGGCCAACCCCTGCTTCGAGTGCACGATGCGCATACAGGACGACAGGGGACAGCAGGTCATCACTTCTGGCCCCTACCGGCTGGTAAGACATCCCGGGTATTCCGCGCTGGTCCTTTCCACGCTGACCTACCCGCTGATACTGGGATCGTGGTGGGCCTTCCTGCCCGCCGGCGCCCTGGCGGCGGTGGTCGTGGTCAGGACAGCCCTGGAGGACAGGATGTTGCGCGATGAGATGCCGGGTTACTCAGAGTACGTGGCGAAAACCCGGTTCCGCCTGATCCCTCTGGTATGGTAAGAGCGCTTCATGCGTAGTCGTGCAGTGTGAACTCGAAGCAGGCCCCGCCGTCGTTATAAGCCCTGATGGTGCCGCCGTAGCGGCGGACCACTTTCTGAACGGTCAGCAGGCCCAGCCCGGGCCTTCCTTTGTTGCCCGTGTAGAACGGGAAAAAAATGGAGTCGAGGTCACCCGGCGGGATACCGGGACCGTTGTCGCGGACCAGGAACCGGCCCCCCGAGTCCTCCTGCTCCAGCATCGAGATCTCAACCCTCGGTTGGTCTGCCCTGTTGTGCTCGACCCCGTTGGCGATGAGGTTCGAGAACAGCTCGAACATGTGGGTCTCGTTTGCCATCAGGGTCCCCAGGTCGCCAGCGACCTCCACCACCGCGCCGTCCGCGGTCAACTCCGGCCTGTCGCGCAGCACTCGCTGGACGACCTCGCCCAGGTCGACATCCGAGACGTCCACCGCGATCCCCTCGACGTCGGCGAGGTCCATCAGGTCGTCGATCATCTGGTTGGCCCTGCGGGTGTTCTTGACTATCAGGTCGGCCATCTCCTTCATTTCGCCGGGGCCGACCTCCGAGGAGTCGAGCATGCGGGCAAGCGTATCGGCGCCCGCGATTATCACCGTGAGTGGAGTCTTGAGGTCGTTCGAGACCGTGCGGGCGAAGCTCTCCAGCTCGATGTTTATCCGCTTGAGCTCGTTCTCCGCCTGCCTGCGGATAACGATCTCATGCTTGAGCGACTCGTTGACCTGCCGGACCTCGTCCGTCCTCATCTGCACGACCTCAACCAGCCGCGCCCGGCGTTTGACCGCCTCCTCCTGCATGCGCTCCTTCTCCTCGAAGAAGTTGCTCATATCCTCGGCGAGCATCGCGATGCCCGCCAGTATGGCGTCGATATCGTCGGCTTCACCTGATGGACGCGGCTTGACCACCAGGTTGCGCAGCCCCATCCGGAAGAGCGCGTCGCTCGCCTCCTCGAGCCTGCTCGCCGGTCTCGCCGCGTCGAACTCATCGGGAGAGGGCGCGTCGTCGGGCCCTCTCAGCCAGCGCATCGAGGCCTCGCGGTCGGAGGAGATTATCCATGGATACTGGGGGCGGTTGACGCCGGCGAAAAAGCCGGCGATCATCTTCTGCAAGGGGTTGTGGTAGAGGAAGACGAGCTTCTTGTTCCACTCCGGACGGATGAGCTCGCCGCCGCAGAGCCGCGCCTCCCAGCCGACCGATTGAAGGGTCCCCAGGTCGAGGAGGACGGGCATCGCCATGGCCTCGGCCTGCTGGGTCAGGCTGAGCATCAGGGAGACGTGGGCCTCGATGTCCTCGGCCTTTACGGTCTGGAGGGTCACCTCGACAACGCCGACCCCGTCCTCGATATAGATCCTGCCGACCCTTGATGTGAGGTACGGCCCCTCGACACCGGGCTGGTCGCCTCCGAATTCGTTCTCCATCACTTTCCTGAAACTCTCCAGGGCGCCGGCGGGCGCCACTCTGGCGACACTATCTTGTCGGTGAAGGCCCCGGGACGGTGCTTCCTACTCGATGCCCAGGGGATAAACGAAGTCCGCCATCTCGGGGCGCTCGGTCCAGCCGAGCCTCCTGTAGTACTCGCGCTCATAGGAGGGGCGGTTGCGGCTGTTGAGCAGCGCAAGGCGCACGCAACCCTTCTCGGTGGCGAGCTCCTTAACCGCCTCGATCAGCGCGCGGCCGTAACCTCTCTGCCTCTCGTTCTTCAGGACGAACATCTCCGAGACGAATCCCTCGGAGCCCGGCAGGATGAGGTAGGGGAGCCAGTGCACCGCGATGTATCCGCAGACTTTGCCGTGGTTGTTCTCGGCGACCAGCAGCGTGTGGCTCTTGTCGGCGTTGCACATGTCCAGCTGCCGCCTGATGTGGGGCTCGTTCACGCTCGAGAACCACCCCAGCTCGAGGACGATCGCGGCGATGGCGGGAACGTCCTCCTGGGTCGCCGTTCTGATGTTCGGTGGTTGTTCTCTCATATCTCGCCCGGATAGTTGAACGCATGGTTGCAGCTCGCAATTATCCTACCACATGGTTCCGGCTCAAGTCCCAGCGGGCCACACGCGCCGCGAAAAATGGATATAATTTGGCGCGTCGACAGAAGAAGCCGGAGAAAGGGAAGGTCTAATGAAGACACGCATCACCGAGCTCCTGGGAATCGAGCACCCGATCATCCTCTCGGGCATGAGCTGGATCAGCGTGCCGGAGATGGTCGCTGCCGTCTCCAACGCGGGAGGACTGGGGCTGCTGGCCACAGGCGCCCTGAACGCCAAGGAGACCAGGGAGTCCGTGCACAGGATAAAAGATCTGACCGATAAGCCCTTCGGGGGCAACGCCTCACTGCTGTTCCCCGGGGCGGCTGAGAACGCGGCCGTGATGCTGGAGGAAAAGGTGCCCGTTATCAACTTCTCGCTGGGCAAGGGCGACTGGATAGTGAACGCGGCCAACGAGTACGGCGGCAAGGTGCTGGCGACGGTGACCAACTCGCGTCACGCCAAGCGCGCGCAGGACTACGGCTCCCACGGTGTGATCGTAACGGGCAACGAGGCGGCCGCTCACGGCGAGCCGCCGACTACTTTCTGCCTTGTTCCCAGCGTTGCCGACGTGGTCGACATCCCTGTCATAGCGGCCGGCGGCGTCGGTGACGGGCGCGGGCTGGCGGCAGTGCTGGCGCTGGGAGGAGAGGGTGTCGCGATGGGCACCAGGCTGATGGCTACCAAGGAGAGCCCGCTGCATGAGAACTTCAAGAAGCTCTCGGTCGAGAAAGACGTTTACGACACCATCTATTCCAAGAAGTTCGATGGGCTGTGGTGCCGGGTGCAGGACACCCCGGCGGCGAGGCAGGCGACAAAGCACGGGCTGTTCCCGTTCGGGTACCTGCGTGCTATACCGAACTCGCGCTCGATAGCCAAACAGGTTGGCCTCCCGTACTGGAAGTTGTTCATGGGCGTTCTCGCATCGGGCTGGGAGAACGCCAGGCAGCTTGCCTACATGGCAAACGCCTTCAAGCAGATCCGTGTCGCGACAGAGCTTGGCGACCTCGAGAAGGGAGTCCTGCCCGTGGGGCAGGTGCAGGGGCTCATGCACGACATCCCCACCGTCCAGGAGGTCATCGAGCGGACGGTCAAGGAAGCCGAGGAAGTAATCACCAACCTGCAGAAGAAGCTCGTCTAGAGCAGGCCTGACGGGCCTGCGAGGAGTCGCAATGAAGTATCTGGAAGACCCGTTCGTGGTGCGTGGCCGGGACCGCTTCGCGCTGGGCGCGGACACCGCTCGGGTTTCGGGCGCGCGCACGAGGGCGATCGTAAAGGTGCTATCGGCCTGGGCGCGGCGGGAGCCTTCGATCCTCGAGGCGACGCGCCCACCCGGGCCAGCCGCCGAAGGCACGCTCGCCGAAGTGGAGGGCGCCTCGCGGGCGCTGGGCATGTCGGCGGACGACCTGCTGGCGGCGCGCCGCATCATGGAGTCGCTGGCCATGCCGGGCTGCACCAACTTCGGCGCGGTGGGCACGGCCACGGAGGACGGTTCCGTCATGACTTCGTGGAACTTCGACGTCGCGCCGTTCTTCCGGCTGATGATGGGCCGCTTCCCGTTGTTCGTGCGCGAGGTGCCCGGCACCATCCCTTACCTCGCGATGGGGATCCCGGCGCTCTTCGGGATCGGAGTGATGAATGCCGAGGGGCTCAGCTGCGTGGTCAATGCCGTGGGGCTCACCGATGACGGCGACGGCCTCACCCCGTTCGAGCTCAACAACCAGGCGATGGAGACCTGCTCGAGGGTCTCGGAGGCATCGCGGGTGTTCGAGGAGGGGCCGCGCCAGGCGCTTAAGGCCATCAGCGTGGGAATCCTCATGAACTGGAACACCATCTGGGCCGACCGCGAGGGCAACCTCTCCCTGTTCGAATGCTCGCACAATTACTTCAACGAGCAAGACGCGACCGCGCAGGCCTCGATCGCCTCGGCAAACCACCACCAGTTCCTCGACCACGCCCTGAGTGGAGGGACGGATCCGGCCACGCAGCCCCTGATGGCCGGGTCGTTCTCGCGGCTGGGGCGCATGTACGCTCTCCTCGAGGAGCACCGCGGCCAGATCAACCCGAGGGTGGTCAAGCAGATGGTCTCAGACCACATGGCTGACTACTCGCTGCTGGCGGACTACGGCATCGAGCGCGAGTGGTGGGAGGAGAAAATTGATGACTCCACCGTCTGCGCCCACGCCTGGAACTTGAGGAAGCACCTAGCGGCCGGGCGACTGGGCGCCGCCTGGGACGAGGTCTCTTTCAGTTCGACTGTCTACTCATTCCAGTTCCAGCCGCTCTGCATGACGTCGTGGTTCACCGACGGGCACCCCTGCAAGAACGACGCCATCCCGGTCTACTGGGGCAGGTTGCTGGGCAGCGAGGTCGACAGATATCCGGGTGCGCTCGATCCGGACGAGCTCTTCGGCGCGAAGCGACAGACGACGCGCCGACTCATCTTCAGTGAGAGCGCGGGCGGAGCCGAGGGAGTGCTCGGCCGCGCCTGGATGGCGATGAGCCGCCTGGGCGAGCGCCCAAACTTCAAATGAACACAGAGTATTCAAGATAAGGGTCAGACCACTTACTTGAATTCCTTTACCCTTGCCGCAAGTCGGCTGCGAGAATCCAATAAAGTGGTCTTACCTTCATCTTGAATTCATTGGAGGGCTACGCGTGAAGTTGATGGAGCCGGGAAAGATCGGGGCCGTGACCCTGAAGAACCGGATAGTGATGACGCCGATGGGGATGTTCGGGGTGCCCTCGCCCGACGGCAGCCTTACGGCGAGGGGCATGGAGTTCTACCTGGAGCGGGCAAAGGGCGGCACCGCGCTGATCTTTCCCGCCGCGGCGCTGGTCACCACCGAGTTCGAGTCGCCGTGCTCGGCGCTCAACGCCTTCGACTCGATGGACAAGGTGATGCTGTGGAGCGAGTTGGCCGAGCAGGTCCACCATCACGGCGCTAAGCTGGGCATCCAGCTCAGCGCGGGCCTGGGGCGCACCACCTTCAACTACTTCTTCGACCCCGAGCACGTGCCGGTCTCGGCGTCCGCCGTCCCGTCCCACTGGACCCCCTGGATCACCTGCCGGCCCCTGACGGTCGAGGAGATCTCCAGGATTGTGCAGGCCTTCGCCGCCGCCGCCGTGCTGGCCCGGGGCTGCGGCATCGACGTCATCGAGATACACGGCTACGGGGGCTACCTGCTGGACCAGTTCGCATCGTCGCTGTGGAACAAGCGCGACGACGCCTACGGCGGGGACCTCGAGGGCCGCATGCGCTTCCCGCTGGAGGTGGTCCGCTCGGTGAAGGCGGCCTGCGGGCCGGTGCCGGTCGTCTTCAAGATGACGCCCATCCACTACGTCGAGGGCGGCAGGGAGCTCGATGAAGGGATCGAGATCGCCCGCTTGCTCCAGGACGAAGGCGTGGACGCTCTCCACGTGGACGCCGGCTGCTACGAGGCGTGGCACCGGGCGATACCGCCGGTCTACGAGCCGTTCGGCTCGCAGGTCGAGATGGCCGCCACGGTCAAGCGCGAGGTGGGCATTCCCATGATCGCCAACGCCAAGCTCGGCGACCCGGAGGTGGCCGAGGCCGTGCTGCGCGATGGGAAGGCCGACTTCATCGGGCTGGGGCGCTCGCACCTGGCGGACCCGGAGTGGGCGCGCAAGGTCGCCGAGGGAAGGCCCGAGGACATCGTGCCCTGCATCGGGTGCTGCGAGGGGTGCATGGCGCGCGGCTTCAGCGGCAAGTACGCCTCATGCGCGGTCAATCCGTCGTGCACGATGGAGGGGAAGTACGGGCTCGAGCCGGTCGCGTCGCCCCGCCGCCTGCTGGTGGTCGGCGGCGGTCCCGGCGGCATGACGGCGGCCGTCACCGCGGCGCGGCGCGGCATGGACGTGACGCTGTGGGAGGGCGGGGACAGGCTGGGGGGCTGCCTGCTCGCGGCGTCCGCTCCAGGCTTCAAGAAAGACGTGCGCCGGCTGCTCGACCACCTGGTGACGCAGGTCGAGAAGCAGGGCATCGAGGTGCGCCTGGGCGCGCGGGCGAGCGTCCGCGACATCATGGATGAGGCCCCGGACACGGTCATCATCGCGACAGGCGCCGGGCCGGCCGCAACGCCGCCGGCGTTGGCCGCAGGGGTGTCCGCTCTGGATGTGTTGACCGGAGAGGCGGTCGAAGGCGACAGGGTGCTGGTCGCCGGGGCAGGCGTGGTCGGTTGCGAGACGGCGCTCTTCCTGGCCGAGCAAGGCCGGGACGTCACGGTCGTCGACCCGGCGGGCATACTGGTCTCCGAGCCGGTGTTCACCCTCAACCAGGCCAGCCTCCTCGAGAAGATGGATGCTCGCGGCGTCAAGACGATGCCGGGAGTCGAGCTGCTCGAGGTGGTCGAAGGGGGCGCGAAAGTGAGGGCGGGCCTGGCGGAGTCACTCCTCGAGTGCGACGCCGTGGTCCTGGCGCTGGGGTTCACTGCCGGAGAGCCGACTGCCGAGGAACTCGCGGGCGTCGCCGGCCTACAGGTGCGGGTGATAGGTGACGCGGTCCAGCCGCGCAAGGTCCTGGACGCGGTCTGGGAAGGCTTCCACGCCGCGCGTCTGATCTGAGAGGCGCCTACTCGGCGACGCCGGCGTCGGCGGCGCTGTCTCCCTTCAGGGTGGCCTCCACCGTTGTGCCTCGTGGCTTGCGGTAATAGGCGATCAGTCCGGCCACCGTGATGTTCACCGCCAGCGCCAGAGTGTTGGTTATCAGGTAGGCCTGCCCGCTGTGGTCGTGGACGACGATGCCGATCGCGTAGGCCTCCATCATCAGCAGTCCCACCGAGAGCATCACGAACATCTTGATGTTCAGGTCTCGCACGGTCTTGGTGCGGACGATCTGCGCGACCTGGGGAAAGTACCCCACCAGCATGATGCACCCGCCCACGATCTGCATTGCGTAAAGGAATTTCATGTCGCGCCTTTCAGGTCCGGTCCGCCTGCCTATATTCTAGAGGTTCAAGAGTGGTGGTGCATGGTGTCGATAACAGTTTCGAAGACGCACGTCCGACCGACACCCGCCCATTGGTTTTTCGGCTACGCAGGTGACGCCCTTGAGTCTTTTGAACAGGAAGCTTCTGCGCGACATGCGCTCGCACAAGTCGCAGGTCGCCGCGGTCCTGGTGATCGTGGTGCTGGGGACCGCGATCCTGACGACCATGTTGATCGTACCCCGCGCCCTCGACGGCTGGGTGAACTACATCTTCGGCAGGACCTCGTACGAGGATTTCAAGATCGAGGCCCGCGACGTGCCCGCCGAGGCTGTCGCGCCCCTCGGCTCGGTGGGCAACATCAAGGCGGTCCAGGCGACCATCGAGAAGGAGACGTCGGCCTCGGTCAAGGGCAGGGAGCTGACACTTCGCGTGGTGTCACTGCCTGACGCGGGCAGGCCGGCCGTCAACGGGGTGATGGTGGAGTCGGGCACCTACCCGCCCGCGGGGGCCGGCGCCGGGTTCCTGGCCGAGCGCCATCTGGCCAGGCAGTTCGACCTCAAGACCGGCGACAGCGTGAAGCTCATCGTGAACGGCAAGGACCTGGTGGTGACGATGTCCGGCTCGGGATCGAGCCCGCGCTTCCTGCGGCTGGTCGCCGACCAGAACACGATGCTGAGCGATCCCGCCCAGTTCGGTGTCATCTTCATGAGGCAGGCCGACGTGCGACGCATCTTCGGCACCGACCGCTACAACGTGGTCGCATTCAGGGTGAAGGACGCCCGCCCGGCGGCGCTCGAGAGCACCATGAAGGTGATGGCGGCGCGCATGGCGCCGTACGGCGTGGTGGGCGCCAACAGCGGGGCCGACGAGCAGAGCACCCGGCTCATCGAGATGGACCTGAAGAACATGAAGAACGTGGCGGTGTTCTTCACGCTCATCTTCCTCTGGGTGGCGTCCCTCGCCATATACATAACTCTTGCCAGGATCATCTACACCGAGCAGCGACAGATCGGGACGGCACGGGCGCTCGGCTACGAGAAGGGCACGATAGTCAGGCACTTCCTGCAGTACGGCGTGTTCTTCGGCGTCACCGGCGGACTGCTGGGCGCGGCGGCCGGCGTGGTGCTGGGCAGGCTGACCGTGCGGGCGTACGCGGGTACCCTGGGGCTGCCGCCGGTGTCGGTCAGCACGCAGCCCTGGGCGATCATCACGCTGGGGATCGCTGTGGCGATACTGCTCTCGGTGCTGGGCGCGGTCATGCCGGCGAGAAACTCCGCCGGGGTGGTGCCGGCGGCGGCGATGAGGGTGGACGCCGGGGTCACGCTACGCGAACCGACAGGCGCCGACAAGAGGAGGGCCGAGCGCAGGAAGTTCTTTCCAGCCTGGCTGCGCTTCCCCTTGAGGAACCTGTCCCGAAACCGCAAGCGGACGCTGCTCACGGCTCTGGGGCTGGTGCTGACCGTCAGCACCCTGGTGACCGTGAGAGGCGCCATAAGCTCGATCCAGCACATCCTGGACAAGCAGTTTCACCAGGTGGTTACCTGGGACGTCGCGGCTTACCTGCCCAGCCCCGAGGGATCCGCGTTCCTCGGCCAGGTCCGGGGGATGGACGGGGTGACTCGCGCCGAACCGGCCATCGATTCACCCGCCCGGCTGCGCGCGTCGGGGCGCTCGATCGATGTCGACCTGCAGGCGTTGGGCGCCGCCACGGAGATGCACGGGTTGTTCCCGGCGGGCGGCAGGCAGGGCCCGCCGACGGCGGGCGGCATGCTGGTCAACCGGTCGCTGACGCGGCAGGTCCCATTGAAGGTCGGGCAGCGCGTGACCGTGGAGACCGCGTTGGGGCCGGCGGACCTGGTGATCCAGGGCTTCGTGAGGGAGCCCCTGGGCGTCGGCTGCTACGTGGACCTGGGCTACGTGCAGCGGCTTACCGGGAGCGACCGCTACAACGTTGTGCTCGTCAAGACCGCGCCCGGCGAGGACGCCGGCGTCGCCGAGGCGTTGAGGCACATGCGGGGGGTCTACAAGGTCGAGACCAAGAGCAGCACCATGATCGCCATCGACTCGACCATCAACAAGGCGATACGGCCGATGTTCAACGTCGTGCTGGTGATGGTGATGGGGATAGGCATCGCGATAATCTTCACGATGGTGAGCATCACCATGCTGGAGCGAAAACAGGAGATCGCCACAATGCTGACGCTGGGCTCCAGGCCGTGGGCGGTGGGCCGGTCGTTCCTGATCGAGACGACCGCCATCGCGCTGGGCATCCTGCCGGTGGGGATCGTGCTGGGATGGGCTCTGTGCTGGGTGCTGATCAACAAGGTCCTGAGCTCTACGACCACCCAGCTCGCGCCGGAGCTCAGCTTCCCACTGACCCCCGTGGCGGTCATCGCCGTTTCGTTCGTAGTCCTGATGGCGCTCGCCGTGCTGCCTTCGATAAGGCAGCTGGGCAAGACGGACCTGGCGACCGCGGCGCGCGAGCGCACCGGATGAGGGACAGGTACTTTCCACTGTTTTTTCTACTTTGAACAACCTTCGCGGATTCTCTCGCGAGCGGAGTAGAAAAAAAGTGGAAAGTACCTGTCCCTCTCCTTTTCAGGTGACCTTGATCTCGAAGCTCGACTCCCAGAGGCCGTGGATGTTGCACAGCGAAGTGGCGTAGATCGTCCCCGGCTTGTTGGTCCTCGCCCAGGCCGACACGGCGTGGTGCGTGTAGACCGGTCCCTGGTTGGCGCCCGCGGCTGACTCGCCGTGCGCGTTGAACTCGAAATGACCCAGTTGGTATATGAACTTCTCGTCCGCCGGCGCGAAGTAGACCGATATCCAATTGATGTGGTGCTCGGTAGTGTTGGGGTGCGCGACCTCCTTGCCGACGCTCACCTTGATCTCGAACAGCTCGTCCGCCTTGACCTCGCCCGGACAATCGATAACCGGCACGTGCTTCTCGGTCTTCCAGTCCGCGTGCTGGTACTTGGTCCCTATGTCCATCTCAATACCCCTTTCACTCCCGCAGCATTTGGATTCTGTCTCACGAATTCGATGGAGGAGGCGGGAATCCTGTGGGATCAAGCAAAGCTGGCTAGGAGGCAGCCGCGCCTTCGCCGCTCGGATAATCGTGCAGGACGAACTCGAAGCAGGCTCCCCGGTCCTCGTTGTTGCAGGCGGCGATGGTGCCCCCGTAGAGTTCGACTATCTTCTGAACCGTGGCCAGCCCGACCCCCGTCTCGCCGCCCTTTCCCTTGAAGAACGGCTCAAAGATTCTGGCGAAGTCCTCCTCGGGGATCCCGGGGCCGTTGTCCCAGACCTGGTAGCGCCGACCGCCGCCTTCGGCCTCGCCCAGGCCGCGGACCTCGACCATCGGCTCGGCGGAATCGTTGTGCTTGATCGCGTTGATGATCAGGTTCGCGAACAACTGGTAGACATGCGTGGGGCTGGCGACGACCGTCCCCAGTTCACCGACCACCTTGACGTCAGCGCCCCTGGCTTCGAAGGTGCTGGACCGCTCGGTCAGGATCTGCCCGACCACTTCGCCCAGGTCGACCGCTTCGACCTCCGCCGGGCTCTGACCGGCCTCGGCGAGCGCGAGCAGGTCGTCCACCAGGGAGAACGACCGGTGGGTGCTTGCCCGCAACTGGCGCACTATTTCCGCCATGTCTTCCCTCTCCAAGGTGTCTTTCTCGAGATCGACCATGTCGGCGAGCATGGCGCCGGCGAGCTCTATGGATGCCAGGGGGCCCCGGAGGTCGTGCGACACGGTATGCGCGTAACCGTCGAGCTCCAGGTTCGAGCGCGCCAGCTCGGCGGTCCGTTCGGCGACCTTCCTCTCCAGTCCTTCTCGCTCGCTCAGCAGGTCGTCGGTCATGCGGTCGAAGGCTGAGGCCAGTGTCCCGATCTCGTCGTGGCGTTCGATGCCGGAGCGCCGGGTGAGGTCGCCGCCGCTGACGTCCTCGGCGACGCCCGTGAGCGCGACAATCGGGCGCGTTATCGAATCGGCCAGGAGCAGCGACGCCACCACGACGAGCACGACCACAACGCCGACAACGATACCGATGATCGCCAGCAGCTGGTTGATGGGGGCAAAGGCCTCCGAGCGGTCCATCTTGACCACCAGTCCGAGCCTGGGATCGTCAATGAACTGGGTCGCGGCCAGGACCGGCTTGCCGCGGTAGTCGAGTGAGTTGGTGAGCGTCTCGGCCTTGCCGCTCAGCGCCACGTTGATGGGGACACCTGACTTCGAACCAGGCACGCTGGTGGTAAGGGATTTCTTCTCCCCGAACCGCGTGGGCCCGAGAAAGAGCGCGCCGCCGTCGGGGGTCTTTTCGGCGAGGACCGTCTCGCCGGTCTTGCCCAGGCCCGTGTAGTCGGTCATCAGGTCCGTGAGTTCCGTCGCTCCGAGCTCGACGACCAGGACGCCCTGATTGCGCCCGCCCGCCTGGATCGGCGCCGCCAGGTACTCGATGAGGTTGCCGTTCTTGTCGAGCGCGAAGGCATGCTGATCCGTGGCGTCTCTGCCGGCCTGGAAGTAGGTGGTGCCGGACAGGTCCTTGCCCGTCGCTGATGGGTCCGTTGAGGCGATGACGCGGCCGTCCGCACCGAGCACGCTGACCTTGTCAAATGATGGAGTGTGAGCCTGCATATCCTGCACGCTCGAGGTGAGCGCGGTTTGCGAGGCGGTTCCGCCCCCCGACAGGTAGCTTGCCAGACCCTGTTCGATAATCTTGTTTCCGGCGTCGAGCTTGATGTGCTCGAGATTATCGCTGAGGAACTCTTCCACCCGTTTTTTCTGTATCTCCGCGGTCGACTGCAGGTGCCTCAAAGCCTGGTCCCTCAGCGAATTGCGCCCGAGCACCAGCAACACGCCGCTGGCCACGATCAGCGGCACCAGTGCCAGCACCAGGAACGAGACGAGGATCCGCGTCTTGATCTTCATGATCACCTAGAATAATGCGTGCAAGAGACTCCGGCAATTGTCTTCGCCAGGGAAAAGCCCGAACCTGCCTTGGCGGGTGAACCCCGGGCCCCGGCTACTTCGAAGACAGGAACTGCATGATCTGGTAGGCGTAGTCGTAGGGATACATGTACTGCAGGCCGTGGCCCGCGCCCTTGAACTCCGCGACCTTGGCGCCCGGGATCCTGGTGTAGAGGATCGGGGCGTTGGCCCATGGCGTCGAGACGTCGAGGTTCCCGCCCGAGACCAGCACCGGCCTGGAGATCGAGGGCAGCTGGTTGTAGACGCCGGCCCAGGTCTCGTACGCCTGGTTCTGCTTCTGGATGTTGTCGAGGCTGGAGAGCTCCCGCGGCCAGGGGAACTGAGCCGCGTAATCGGGATTGGCATCCATGTACCAGCCGGGGTAAAGAGCCGCCAGCAGGTATTTCGCCTTGGCGTTAACGTCCTGCAGGCTCTTGAGGATGTTCTTGTATTTCGGCGCGTTGATCTTCTGCGTGCCGCCGCAGTCTCCCGCGTAGCTGACCAGCTTGATCACCTTGTCGGGGTGGTTCACCACCAGGCTCAGAGCGATGTCGCCGCCGATGGACCAGCCCAGGACATTGGCCTGCCCGAAGCCGAGCGCCTCGATCAGCCCGGCGGTGTCGTCGGCGAACTGGTCGATGGTGAACGGCTTGGTGCCCGCGGTGGTGTCCCCCATGCCCCGGTTGTCGAAGACGACGACCTTGTACTTGGAGGCCAGCGCCTGCAGGAAGAGCGGCTCCCAGGTGTCCTTGGTGGTGCTGTAACCGGTGATCATCACCAGCGGGTCGCCGGACCCGAAGACCTTGTAGGAGATGCTGATGTCGCCGACCTGTACGCTCGAGGCGGTCTGGGTGTCGTAGAAGGTCTTCTTGGCGATCTGGCCGACCGTCCTGACAGTCTGTTTGACCTGCGTCATGCTGCAGCCGCCCAAGGCCAGGGCAGCGGCAAGGACCAGTGATATCATTACCAGCGTCAGCAACCTTTTCCTCATGAAATCAACAATAACCTTTCCGCCCCGACTCGTCCATTCACCAGAATCCAAAATGGGTGCCAGGCACCTTTATTGAATTCTGATGGCCGTTGTCTAATGGTATAGGCTTTGCGCCCGCCGAACCTGACATGTGGCTTCGCGGGCGCCTGACCCAAGTGGTGCATATTATTTGTCAGCGGGTCGCGAATCCCCCCGGTGTGGAGCCGGAGAAGAGCGGGCCCCGGCGTCTGGCGGCTCTCCAGCCGGCTTGTTAGACTCACGTTAGCGCGACGGGTGTACTATTGATTTCGAGGGGACCTGATGCAGTATCGCAGGCTCGACAACGGCGACTCCGACGTCGTGACGTCATTTCTCATGCGCGATCCCGTCATGAACGTGGTGCTGCTCGCCAACATGGAAAGGCTCGGTCTGGAGCAGGGAGACACGCCACTGCACGGAGACTATGTCGGCGGCTGGAATGAGGCCGGGCTCCAGGTCGTGGGCGCGCTGTACAACCTCGGCGCGTTCTTCTTCCGGGCCGAGAGCCCCGAGGCCGTGTCGGGGATGGCAGGCTGCATCGCCGCGACGGGCCGGGCGCCTCTTTACACGGCGGGAACCCGCGGCCAGGTGGAGGTGTTCCTCGAGGAGCTGACCGGTCTCGCGACGATCGCCCCGGAACTGATCACCTCCGAGTACATGGTGCTGCGGGGCTCGGTCGCCGACGCCCCACCGGCCGGCGCCGCGCGCGCGGCGACTCTGGATGACCTGGACGTGATGGTCCGGATGCAGTCCGACTTCGAGCTCGAGGCGTTCGGCAAGAACGTCGTCGAGGAAGGATCGCTCAGGCGGCTGCTCTACTACCAGGTGACCGAGGGGGCGGCGGTGGTGGTCGAGGAGAGCGGACATATCGTCTCCAAGGCCGAGGCAACGGTAGCCGGAACTCATGCGGCACTGGTGGGAGGCGTTTACACGCTGCCCGAGCTGCGCGGCAGAGGATACTCGACCACCTGCATGGCGGGGCTCTGCGAGGTCCTGCTCGACAGGGTGCCGGCCGTTGGCTTGAACGTGTTCGTGGGAAACCATTCCGCTCGCAGGGTCTACGAGAAGACCGGGTTCGAGGTCGCCGAGGAGTGGCTCACCGTGGAGATGGCCTGAGCCGATCCGGGCACTGGTCCCAGGTGTATGCTTGCGGGTGTAGTGACGAATCAACATGGAGTGAGACGGATGGACTGGGAACAAGATCTGGCGGCCGCGGTGACAGAGGGCGAAGAGATCAGAGCCGAGGAACTGGCAAGGGCGGCCCTGGAGGAAGGCGCGGCGCCGCGGGAAGTGCTCGAGAAAGGCGCGGTGGCAGGTATCTACCAGACGGGCCGCCTCTGGGAGGAGGGCGATTACTTCCTGCCCGACGTGATCCTCTCGATAGAGGCGTTCAATAAAGTCATGGAGATGGTGGAGCCGCTGCTCGCTGGCGAGGTCGCCTCGACGAAGGGCAAGGTCGTCCTCGGCTCTGTCGAGGGCGACGCACACGACCTGGGCAAGAACATCGTCGCGGCGATGCTCCGTTCCTCGCTGTACGAGGTCATCGACCTGGGCATCGACGTCGGCGCGGAGCGGTTTGTCGAGGCGGCGAGGGACTTGCACCCGGATGTGATCGGCCTCGGCGCGTACATGACCACGACCATGCGCAACATGGAAGGCGTCATCACCGCGCTTCGCGAGGCGGGCCTGCGCGATTGCGTGAAGTTGATCATCGGCGGCGCCCCCGTGACGGCGGACTACGCCGAGCGGATAGGCGCTGACGGGTACGGGGCTGACGCCGTCGGGGCCGTCGCGTTGGTCGACAGGCTGCTGGGGGTGAGCTAGATGGGCCTGACCGCCAAGTTGCTCAAGGGGACGCTGTACGCCGGCGGTCTGCGCATCGGGAAGCTCGACGGCTACGAGCGTCTCATAGCCGGGATCTACGGGCGGCCTGACAGGGTCCCGATAATCCTGCAACCATACACCTTCGCCATGGCCCAGCACGGCCTTCCCGCCCGGCGGTTCTTCACCGAGCCGGAGCCGTTCGTCAACGCGTCGCGCAACACCGCCGCCTACTTCGGCGCCGACTCGTGGTCGCCGATCTTCGACTTCTACAACATCGAGCTTGAAGCACTCGGGCAGAAGCTGATATGGCGCGAGAACAGCGAGCCCGACGTGGACACGCGCGAGCCGCTCGTCGCTTCGCGGGACGACTTCAGGCGTCTCAAGCCGCCGATTCCGGGCAGGGGCGGGCGCATGCCTTACGTCCTGGAATCGTATAGGCGCTACATCGACGTGATGGGTATTCCTCCGATGGCCTACGCATGCTCGCCTTTCACCATGGCGGTCCTCATCAGGGGATACGTCAACTTCCTGCGCGACATGCGGCGCGACCCCGCGTTCGCCCACAGGCTGTTGAAGTTCCTGAGCATGGAGGTGGTCGTGCCCTGGATCGACAAGATGGTCGAGGCCACGAGAACGGCCATCGTGGTCATGTCCGACGCGTGGGCGTCGGCGCCCAACATGACCACGCAGATCGTCAGGGAGTTCTGCCTGCCTTACGTCGAGAAGGTGGTCCGCGCGACCAACTCCAGCATGCGCACCGTGATGGATTCCGGGAGCTGGGGCGAGAAACAGGTCGCGGAGCCGAGCGAGATACTGGACGTCAAGATGGACATGATGACGCGCGGCAACGGCTTCAAGCCCCTCAGGCCTTTCTTCCTGCTGGTCTGGAATGAGGACTACGAGGAGGTGGGCATACCGAGAATGCGGGCCTATGCCGAGGAGAAGAACGTATGCCTCATGCTCAACGTCAGGCCGGACCTCATCGAGGAGGGGCCAATTGAGCGGATCGTGGGCAACATCGTGAAGCTCATCGGCGAGGGAGCAGGCAAGGGGAAGTTCGCTTTGCTCATCAACCTCGTGCCGGTCGGCACACCTGTGGAACACGCGCACGCGGCCGTCGCGGCGATCAAGCAGTTCGGCGCTTATCCGGTCGGAAGTCTCGAGCCGTCAGCTTTCAGAATGCCCTCGTTCGAGCCTTTCGACGAGTGGATGCGCCGGGAAGGTCTGCCGGTCTGACATCGCGCGTCGCGTGGCGGGCACGGGAGACTCCTGCTAGACTCGACCACGGAGTGAAAGCCTGACTACAGGGGAGGCCCAAAACGGCTATTAAAGTACGAAGCGCGCTGCATGAAGACGTCACGGTGATCGCCGATNNGCACCTCGAGCTCTGCGACGCCGATGAGAGCCACACCGTCCTCGTCGGTGAGGACGAAGAGGGCAATGCCGCGGGTTATATCTCAGTGCACTGGCTGCCCTACCTGCTGCTCGAGGGCCCGGAGGGATACGTGTCAGAGGTCTTCGTCAGAGAAGAGGCGAGGGGAAAGGGCATCGGGAAAGCGCTCATGAACGACGTCAAGGAGCTGGC
>PMJJ01000057.1 GCA_003157385.1 Actinomycetota bacterium
GGCGACCTTGTCGTAGGCTTCACCAAGCGCGTCGTCCAGCGTCTGGCCGACGATCTCCATGTCGTCCGGCCCTCGCACCTCGGCAACGAGTGTGTGCCCACCGGAGACCACCAGCGCCAGGAATGGGTGCGCGGGCAGCGAGCCTTCCAGGACCGGGGCGTAGGCGTGCGCTTCGATGTGGTTGACCGCGACCAGCGGGACATTCCACGCCCAGGCCAGGGCCTTCGCCGCCGACATCCCCACTATCAGCGACCCGGCGAGCCCGGGCCCGGCCGTCACTGCCACCAGGGCGGGCGGTGAGTCCGTTCCTGCCAGCGCCTCCGCCACCACAGGCGCGATCGCCTCGACGTGAGCGCGCGCGGCTATCTCCGGCACAACGCCGCCAAAAGCGGCGTGCTCATCGATCTGCGAGGCCACCACGTTGGAGACGATGCTGACGCGCCAGGGATCGGTTGCGTCCGCCTCGCACAGCGAGGCCGAAGTCTCGTCGCAGGAGGTCTCGATGCCGAGGACTAACACTCTCCACCGTCCAGCCTGGAGTCCAGCCCGCCCCGGATGCTCTTGACAGTGTCGGTGAAGTCGTCCGAGCGGATATCACCGGTGGCCATGATGATCGCGTCCTCTCCGGTGTCGGTATAGTAGCCGTGGCGGAGCCCCAGCTCCTCGAAGCTGAAGGTCCTGTAGAACTCGAGCGCCTCGTCGTTGCCGCGCCGCACCTCCAGCGTGAGCCAGCGCGCCCCGCGGTCGAGCGACCGGCTTATGCACTCCAGCAGCAGCGCGGATCCCAACCCCGCGCGCCGGGCGGACGGCTCCACCGCCATGTTGGTGACGTGGATCTCCGCGTCGAGGACCTGCGCCCCCATGTACGCCTGCACCCTGCCGTTCTTCTCGGCGACCAGGTAGATGGTGCGATCGAAGTTGCGCAGCTCGTGGCGGAACAGCTCGGCGTTCCAGGGGCTGTCGAATATCTCCTTCTCCAGCTCGACGACCCTGTCTATGTCCTCGGACCTCATGTCTCTTATCAGAAATTCACCGAACAGCGGCAATTCATGCCTCCATCAGACCGGTTTCTTCAAGTAGATCGGGATCACCGAGAAGGCGTCGCCGTCGCTCCCCCGCTCGAGCAGGTCGCAGGCCGTCGCCAGTAGAGTCGCGGCGTTGGGGAAGCCCGGTGCGGGTATCTCCGCCAGAGCCACCTCCAGTCCCAGTTCCAGCAAGGCCTCCTTCAGGGCCGGCGGGGCGAAGCCCGCCACGGTGACGCGTCGCGAGGAGAGTCCCGCCGCGAGACGCGCCGCCTCCTCCGGCGGCAGGCAGGCCATCGGGCTCCTCCGTGCCGGGACCGGCCCGCTCACGTCGTAGGCCGCCGCGTAGAACAGGCCCTGTCTGGCGTCGATGCAGGCGAGCAGCGGGTCCTCGCCGGTTGGCGCGTGCGCCGCCAGCAGGTCGAGCGTCGGTACCCCCACCAGCGGCAGGTCCAGCGCCAGGGCCATCGCCTTGGCCGTGGCCACGCCTACCTTGACCCCGGTGAAACCTCCCGGTCCGATGCCGGCGGCCAGGGCTCGCAACTCGCGGGGGTCCGTCCCCTGAGCCTTGAGCACCGAATCGACGAGCGGCATCAGCCAGCCCGCGTGCCCCTTGACCGTCCTGAACCTGGCCGCGCCGGTCACCGCGGCACCGGAGCCGAGGCACACCACTCCATCTTCGGTCGAAGTCTCCCATGCCAGCAGCGGGCCCCTCTCAGGCATAGCGCTCAAGACCCTTCGCCAGCTCGTCCGCCCTTCCGTCCCAGCCGCCGGCGGTCCACACCCGTATGCTCCTGTCGTCCGCGCGCTCGCCGAAAGTGATCGTTACCTCCAGCGCCCGCTCGGGCAGGGCGTGCCTGACCTTCTCCGCCCACTCCACCGCGCAGATCCATGCCTCGTCCAGGTATTCGTCCATGCCCGCCTCGATCAGCTCGGTTGCGCCTGAGAGCCTGAAAGCGTCGACGTGGCACAGGCCGACCTCAGGGTAAGGGTTGATGATCGTGAAAGTGGGGCTGGGTACCGGCCCCTGGTACCCCCTGGCCCGCGCCAGCCCGCGCACCAGGACCGTCTTGCCGGCGCCCAGGTCGCCCTCCAGGCAGAGCACGTCGCCGCCTGCGAGGGCGGAGGCCAGCGCCTCTCCTATCCGGAGGGTCCGCTCCTGCGAGTCGCTCCTCAGCGTGACGTCCACCGGATCACACACGCTCTCAGAACAGCCCCATCTGCTCGGGCTCGGCCTCCGGTGCCGGAGGCGGAGGCTCGTCTTCCTCCAGGTAAGACTTAAGGTTGACGAAGTCCTGGCGCAGCAGATCGGCCGTGGCGGGAGCGCGCAGAGCGGCCGCCGGGTGGAAGACCGGGACGTTGAGGTATCCCCTGCCCAGGAATTTCTGGCCGTGTATTTTGGTGATCTGTATCTGCCGGCCCATCATGACGCCCGCGGCGATGCGGCCCAGCTCGCAGATTATCTTGGGCTTGATCAGCGCGATCTGCCCGGTCAGGAACGGGCCACAGGTCTCCACCTCCAGCGGGAGCGGGTCGCGGTTGCCCGGCGGGCGACACTTCACCACGTTGGTGATGTACACGTCCTCGCGCGCCAGGCCGATGCCGGCGAGAAGGTCGTCGAGCAGGTGCCCGGCAGGTCCCACGAAAGGCAGGCCCTGGGCGTCCTCGGCGCGCCCCGGCGCCTCTCCCACGAACATCACCTCGGCGTCCGGGTTGCCCGCACCAAAGACCAGCCTGTTCCGGCTCTGGCTCAGCGTACAGCGCTGGCAGACCCCCAGCGTCTCGCGGAGCTCCTCCAGCGAGTCGGCTTCACACATCCCGCACCACCCTCCGTTTGCCTTACCTGTCGGTTGAGCCCGCGCTACCCGCCACAGCCGTCACAGGACGAAGCGCTGCACCCGCCGCAAGAGCTTCCGCTCGAGGGCGTGAACTTGTCGCCGGACTTCACTCCGAACACGCTGAACAGCTTTTCGAGCGAGCCCTTGCCGCACTTTGGGCAGCACACCTTCTCCTGGGCGCGCACCAGCTTCTCGAACTTGTTGCCGCATGTCTTGCACTTGTACTCGTATATCGGCATCGGACCTCTCAGATGTACTCCGTGAACTTCTCGAACGGCTCCCTCGGCCGCTTCACGCCGGGCCGGGCGGCCTTTCCCACCGGTACCATCGCCAGCGGTCGTACCCCTTGCGCCAGGTCCAGGGCCTCGCGCGCGGCCTCCTCATCGAAAGCCCCCACCCAGCAGGCCGCGAAGCCCTCGGCCACGGCCGATAGCAGGATATTCTCCACGGCCGCCGCGGTGTCCTGTATCGAGTAGAGCTGCTCGCCCCTGGAGCCGTAACCGTCGGCGCAGACGTCCAGGTCGGCGCACACCACTATCACCACCGGGGCTTCCTCCAGGAAGGCCTGGCCGAACGCCGCCTGGCGGAGCCCTCTCTTGACGCGCCGGTCGCTGACTACGAAGAACCTCCACGGCTGCAGGTTCCCCGCCGTCGGGGCCTTCACCGCCGAGGCGAGCAGCCTGGCGACGACCTGCGCCGGCACGGGCTCGCCCGTGAACTCCCGTGTGCTCGCTCTGCTGTTGATCGCCTCGTAGAGATCCATCAGCCTCCGCCCTGGTCTCAGCCGGCCAGCAGGTCCCTGGCGCAAGGAATCCCGGCGGCGGCGGTCGCGTGCATGACCCCCGACCGCAGCGCCTCGGCCGTTCCCATGGCCGCGAGCGCCTCGACCGCGTCCTGGGGCGCCTCGACCTCGCCGGTCGCAAGCACGAAGACCGTGTCGCCGTCGTACCTGGTGTGCGACGGGCGCACCGCCCTGGCTATGCCGTTGTGTCCCTGCATCGCCAGCCTGGCGGCCGCCTCGCTGTTTAGCTTCGCGTTGGTGGCGACGACGACCAGCGTCGTGTTCTGCAGGCAGCCGGGTGCGAGACCGGTGGCGTTGCAGATCGCCTTCTCGGCACCCACGAACCTGTCGTCCTCACCGCGGACACCGGCCATTATCCGGCCCGCGTCATCGACCACGTCGCCGTAGGCGTTCACCACCCCGGCGACCTCGAGCTTGAAGCCGTCGGCGTGGAACCGGTATATGCCGAAGCCGCCGCGGGTCGAGCGCGCCCTGCCGTAGACGTTGCCGACGGTCGCCCCCAACCCCACGCCCACGCTTCCCTCGCGCTCCTCGTCGACGGAGGCCGCCTGGCACGCCCGGTAGGCCATGTCGGCTTCGGGGCGGACGTCTCCGCGCCCGATGTCGAGGTCGAAGATGACCGCGGCAGAGACCACCGGGACTATGCCGCCGGGTGTGGGAAAGCCGACACCCTTATCCTCGAGGTAGCGCACCACGCCGGTCGCGCCGTCCAGCCCGTAGGCGCTACCGCCGCTGAGCAGGATCGCGTTCGGTCCTTGCACCGTGAACGTCGGCCTCAGCAAGGTGGTCTCGCGCGTGCCGGGTGCTCCACCGCGCACCTCGCAGGAGCCGACCGCGCCGGGCGGCGGCAGGAACACGGTGCAGCCGGTCGGCGCTTCCTCGTCACCCGCGTGGCCGACCCGAATGCTCGCAAGCATGCCCGTCTCCTCGATCGATCACTTCTTGAACGCTTTGCCTACCAGTTCGACGACCGCTTCGTTGAACAGGCCGTACTCTTCCATGTAGCTCGGATGTCCGGTGTCTGGCACCAGGTGGAAGTCGGCGTCCGGCAGCTGCTCTTTCATCCTGATCGACACCTCGGGGATGGTCAGCTTGTCCTTCTCCCCGACCCAGATCAGGACCGGGACGCCCGCGCGCCTCAAGGGCGCCAGGCTCATCTCTTTCTCGTTCTCGATCAGGCCCAGCCCGGCCAGGCAGGCCCCCTTCATGGAGGTCTTTCCCGCCATCTCCTGTATGTACTCCATCTGGGTCAGGGAGGCTCCGCTCCCGTACCCCAGGTAGCGCGTCGCCAACAGGAACGGGGCGGTTCGAACCAGGGACCTCTTGAGGCCGTCGGCCAACCCGGGGTGGTGGGTTATCCACCTGAAGAGCGGCTCGACCACGCTTTCCTGGATCGGCTCGAGCACCCTGCCGCCGGTGATCGTCTCGTACATCGGCACGTTGGAGGTGTCGACCAGCGCGACACCCTTGACCCTCGCGCCGATGTCTTCCGGGTACATCTCCAGGTACTTGAGTATGGATATGCCGCCCATGCTGTGGCCGACCAGGATGGCCCCTTTGTCGGTGACGGTCTCATCCAGCACGGCCTTGAGGTCGCGCGCCAGAGTCTCCAGTGAAAAGGCCTCGCAGTCGGGACACTCGCTGCGCCGGTGGCCGCGCTGGTCGAAGCAAACCAGCCTGCAGCTGCCGGCCAACAGCTTCTTCTGGTAGTGCCACATGTCGGTGTTGCAGAACCAGCCGTGCACCAGCACCAGCATCGGGCCTTCCCCGATCTCCTCCGTGTAGATGCGGGTGCCGTCGAAGCTCTTCACGTAGTGGCCCTTCTCGCCCAGCGGCTCGGAGAGGACCTCGCCCGCCTCCGGGTCGGCCATCCTGCGAAGCCGCACCTCCGCCGCCTTGGTGAGCGCCCCCGCGGCCGCCGTGGCCCCAACAGCCATCAGCCAGTTCCGCGCCCTGTGGTGGCGCTTCGCGCCGTCCGTTTCCGGTTCGTTGTGGTTTGTCACGATGTCGATGTTGTTGTCGTCCATTGCTCCCTTCGTTTCTCCCAGGAGTCGCCTCGCGGCCCTTTACTGCGGAGCCCCTGTCTCACGGCGGAACGGCTTGAGAAGGCACGCGGGCTGCCGGATCAGCGGGCCTCTCCTTCATTGCTCCGCACGTTCATTTTACCCTTAAAGTCCGGGGCCAGGAATTCCAGGGCCTGGCTCCTGGACGCCACGGCGCACTCGCGCTGGGCCACTCGCGCCCGCAGCAGCGCCTCGCCCACGCCGGGTCCCTGTTCGATCCCGGCGTGCACGATTATGTCCGAGCCGTCGATCAGCGTCGGGACGTCGCGCAGCCAGAACCAGTCGGCTAGCAGCCGGGATGCCACGCGCTTGAACATCTCCAGTGCCTCGTCCGTGGTAGCCTCCCCCCGCGTCGCCATGCGGTCAGCCAGCGAGAGCAGCACGACCTCAGGGCAATGGGAGCCCAACTCGACTGCCGCGCGCATGCGGCTGGCAATCGTCTCACCTTCCTTCATCAGGAAGCCGAGCCGCATGTGGTCGCGCACAATCGCGACCAGGCCGTCGGTGGCCTTAACCCCCAGTCCCAGCCGCGAGGCGATGGGCACCGCGAGCCTTGCTCCCTCCAGCTGGTGCCCCTGGAACCTTATGCGCCCCGAAGGCTCCACGCTCATCGTGGTGGCCTTGCCGACGTCGTGGACCAGGGCCGCGAGCATCAGCAGCGTCTGCCTGCGGACCCCACCCTCGACGCGCCTGGTCAGGTAAGCGGCCAGGCGGTCGCCGTAAGCCTTGAACCGGTCGCGCGGGTTGCGCAGCATCAGTTCCAGGTGGTCGAGCGTCTCCAGCGTGTGACCCCAGACGCCTAGGTGGTGATAGTAATTCTGCGGGACGTCGGAGATGTCGGCGAGCGCTGGGAACAACTGCTCGAGGACGCCGATCTCCTTGAGGAAAGCAGTCGACCCCGATAGGCCCCCCGCGGCGAACACGCCCGCGAGCCCGGCCCACGCCCGGCGCGGTGCGATCCGCTGCGCCAGCGGCGCGGACTCGCACAGGGACCGCATGGTCTCCTCGTCCGGCTCCAGGTCGTAGCGCGCTCGCAGGCGCGCAGCCAGCAGCAGGCGCTCGGGGTCGTCCTCGATCGGTGAGGCCGAGCACAGGATGCCCTGCTCCAGGTGGCCGATCCCGCCAAGCGGGTCGATCAGCCCCCCGGGTTCGGCGAGGTCCACTGCCGTGGCAAGCACGGTGAAGCTGGCGCGCGCGAGCGCTTCTTCTATCGTGGTGGAACCCGCGGGGACCAGCGTCACGCCGCGCTCCCCCTGTCTGGTCAGATGGACCAGCCCGGGGGCCCTGGCGACCGCGACCGGGGACATGCCGGTGGCGAGAGCGATGCGCCTGTCGGCATCGGCGATGTCGGGGACACAAAGGAGGAGGATGCCTCCGGGCTCGGCGCCGGTCAGCGTCTGCAGAAGGATGGATCCAGCGGCATAGTATCTTCCGGGGGCCGGTTCCAGCACGCGCCGGACCTCTGAAAAAAGCGGGTCCGCTCGCAGCTTCTCGCCCAGCCCGCCGGTATCAGCGTGACCGCGGCTCATCGCCCCGAGGAGGTCAGTCCCGTTGCCAGGTCACCCTCGCGAAGGTGTCTTTCTTCTGCCACTTTATCTCGAGGTCTCCTTTGAAGGCCTTGACGACCTCCTTGCCCATGCGCTCCGCGAGGTGTTCGTCGGTGGTCTCGATGAGGAGGCTGTCGTCCTCCTCGACGGTCTGGAAGACGCGAGCCGCGACGTTGCGGCGGCGTCCGTCGCGCGCGACCCGCGCGACCAGGTTGTTGATGTCATCCCTGTGCGACGCCAGGAATTTTCCTTTCAGTGTNNATGGCGCCGCACTTCGGGCAGACCTTCATCCTTCCTCCCTTTCACGCCTCGTCTATAAATAGCCGCGGGACCCGCGAGCTTATCATGCAGGCCACCTCGTAGTTGATCGTTCCCATCTCACGGGCTACGTCTTCGGCGCGGATGCGCTCATCGCCTTCCTGGCCGATGATGGTAAATCGGGTGCCGGGCTCGACGGGCTCAACCCCCAGGTCGGCCAGGCACACGTCCATGCAGATGGTGCCGACGATGTCGCGTCGCCTGCCGTCGATGATCACCTGAGCCTTGCCGGACAGCAGGCGAGAGAGCCCGTCGGCGTAACCGACCGGGAGCGTGGCGATCCAGGTGTCCCCCGCCGGCGCGTAGGTCAGGCCGTAGCTCACTCCTTCGCCGGCGGCCACGCGCTTCACGAACGCGACCTCCCCGGCAAGGGAGAGCGCCGGCTGCAGCTCCGCGACGCCGGCGAACTCGTCCGAGGGAAAAAGGCCGAGCATCGCGATGCCGACCCGCACCATGTCGTAGTGGCTTCTCGGGAAAGCCATCACCCCGGCGCTGTTAGCCGCGTGCTTCACGACGCCGTGACCGACGGCCGCCTCCACCTCGACGCAGGCGCGCTCGAAGGCGTCCATCTGCTTCTCCGTGAACGGGTCGTCCGGCTCCGTCGCCACCGCAAAGTGGGTGTAGGCTCCATCGACGCTGAGCCCGGGAAGGGACGCCAGGAGGCCGGCGAACGCTGCGGCCCGCGATTCAGGCACACCCACTCGGTGCATCCCCGAGTCGATCTTGAGGTGGACCGACACGGTCCTGCCCGTCGAGGAGCATGCCTCCGACAGCGCCCTGGCGAACGGCTCCGAGTACACCGAGCACACCAGCCCCAGCTCGACGGCCGCGTCCGCGCCACGCGGCGGAGGCTCGAAGAGGAGGTAGATGGGGCAATCGAAGTCGGCCTGCCTGAGCCTGGCACCCTCCTCGACCAGCGCCACGCCCAGCCCGTGGGCGCCCGCGTCCAGCGCGGCGCGGGCCACGCGCGTGTCGCCGTGACCGTAGGCGTTGGCCTTCACCACGGCCATGAAGCGGCAGCCCGGGGGCGTGAGGCCCTCCAGGTAGCGGACGTTGTGTTTGACCCGGCCCAGGTCGACTGTCGCAGCCAGCGGCCGGATCCCTTCGAAGGACGGGGCCAACCTACTCCTCCGTCCCTTCGACCGGGATGTCCCTGCTGATGAGCTTGATGATGTCGGCCATCGTCAGTATGCCGACCAGCTTGCCTTCGCTGATCACGGGAAAGCGCTTGAGCTTCTTGTGCGTCATGAGAGTCGCGGCGTGCTCGGCGCTGTCAGACGCGTCGACGGTCACGACGTCCTCGGTCATCACGTTGCCGGCCGTAGAGGCCACCGCCTTCTTGAACTTCTCGTCGAACTTGTGCAGGCTTCCGGGCACGAAGACGTAGCCTGACAGAAAGCTCACGAACGAAGGGAACTTCACGTCCGTATCCTGGACCACCAGGTCACTCTCGGTCACGATGCCGATGAGCTCACCTGTATCGTCGACCACCGGTATCCCGCCGATCGATTTGGCCACCATGATCTTCGCCACGTCGGTCACGCTGGTGTCGGGGGTGACCGTCACCGGGTCCGGGGTCATCGCCTGCTCAACAAGCACCTCTTTCATTCAAAGCCACCTTTCTTCGGAGAGCCGGCGGAGCGCCAGGGGCAGGTGCCTTATCACATCACCCGCCGTCAGGCCCGCCATGCCTTCCATCTGGGCCGCGAGGTCTCCCGCGTGCCCATGGTAATACACGCCCGCGACAGCCGCGGGTAACGGTTCCAGTCCCTGCGCCATGAATGACGCTATGACGCCGCTGAGCACGTCTCCCATGCCGGCCGTCGCCATCCCGGCGTTGCCGGTCGCGTTGATGAACACGTCGCCGCCCGGCTCGGCGATGACCGTCCCGGCGCCCTTGAGGACGACGACCGCGTTCCATTCCCGCGCGGCGCGCGTAGCCGTGGATATGCGGTCCGCCTGGACGGCCTCCTTGTCGGTCTCGAGCAGCCTTGCCATCTCGCCAGGGTGCGGCGTCAGCACCGCCGGACAGCTCCTGCCCGTCAGCTGCGCCGTGTGACCCACCATCGCGTTCAGGCCTTCAGCGTCCAGCACCAGTGGCCCGTCGATGCCGGCCACCAGCTTCCTCAACGCTTCGATCGTCTCGGGCTCCGAGCCCGCCCCCGGTCCGACGGCGACCGAGTCGTAGGAGCCGCACAGCTCCAGCACCCGGTCGGCCGAAGCGTCCGACAGAGCCCGGCCTCCGGTCTCTGGCAGTGGCAGGGTCATGACCTCGGTGAGCTTGACCTCCATGATATCGTTGAGCCCCTCCGGAAGCGCAAGGGTCACCAGGCCGGCGCCGGACCGCAGAGCCGCCTGCGAAGTCATCGCCGGCGCGCCGGTGAGCCCCACCGAGCCTCCCACCACCAGGACGCTGCCACAGGATCCCTTGTACGCGTCGGGCGCCCTGGAGGGAACCAGCGCGTCCGCGTCCTCCTCGGTGACGAGGTAGATGTGGGACTCGCCGATCTCATCGAGGAGGCGTGGCGGGATGCCTATGTCCACGACCTCCATCTCGCCGACCATCCCAGCGCCGGGGTACTGCACCAGCCCCACCTTGGGCGCGGCGAAGGTGACGGTGCGGTCGGCTATCACGGCCTGGCTGGCGATCGCGCCGGTCGCCCCCGACACCCCGCTTGGGATGTCCACGGACAGGACCCGCCTGCCCGAATCGTTGATGGTCCCTATCGCCGCGGCGTGGAGCCCCGCCACGGCCCCCGACAGGCCGGTGCCGAAAAGGGCGTCGATCAGCAGGTCGAAGCGTGGAAGCTCCCGCTTCAGCTCGTCGGCGTCCGCCGGCTGCGTCAGCCACTTCAGCGAGACCGCGGAGCCCGAAAGTCTATCGATATTCGCGCGGCTGTCAGGCGAGAGCCCGTCGGGCCCGCTGACTCCGACCATGTAGACGACGACGGTAAACGCTCCCGCCAGCCTTCGCGCGGCCACCAGGCCGTCACTGCCGTTGTTGCCTTTTCCACAGAGGATGGCCGCACGTCGCCCGCCGACGCTGGAGAGCATGTCCCGCGCCTCGCGCGCCACCGCCTCTCCCGCGCGCTCCATCAGCTCGAGGCCGGGGATCTTCTCCACCTCGATCGCCGCGCGGTCGACGCGCGCCATCTCATCCGGCAGCAGGACCCTCAACGGATCGCCCCCTCCTCCGCCCCGGGGGACCGTTCCCCGGGAAGCTGCTCCCGCGGATCCGCCGCCTGGCGGTTGGCGCAGCGCTCCACTCTCCCGGCACGGTCGCCCATTCGCAGCGACAGCTTCTCGCGCTCGTTCGAGAGCCTGGTGGCCATCAGGTAGCCGGCACCGAAGAGGGCCACTCCCGTCATCACCAGGATTGGAACGGCCGCCCACAGCGGGGGCAGTACCGCGGTGAGGGCGTACGGGGGAGTGCCGAGGGGAAGGATGAGGTCGAGCGCGGTCACCATGAAGACGATTCCCACGCCGCTCATCACCAGGCCGGTGGCCCTGACCGCCTTGTCCCAGCCGGGCCGGGCGATGGAGCGCCTGGCTATCAGGAAGCCGGCGGACATCAGGGCGAAGCCGGTCATCAGCCGCACCGAGCTGGTGTAGAGGACGACCCCGAAATAGTATCCCGCGCGCCGCAGGCCTTCGCCCAGCGTCGAGAACGGGCCCACGGCCGGGAAATGAGCGCCGGTATTCGCCATCTCCAGGCAGGTCACGATGAGTATCCCGGTCCCCAGGATGATGAACACGTGGACGATCCAGTTGATGGAGACCTGGCGGGGCCGCTCCAGCGATAGAAGGTTCTCCGGCTCCGAGGGACGCGCGACTGCAGTCGAGCGGACCGCCTCCGGCGCCGAGCGGTCCGTGTGTCCCGGCGCCGCGTGCCCATGCACCAGCGGCACGCCACACGAGTGGCATTCATCACAGCCGCATCTTTGTTCCCGTCCGCACTGCGGGCAGTAAGCCATTAGCACCGTCCCCCGGGCGGGGTCACTCGACCGTTACGGTCTTCGCCAGGTTTCTTGGCTGGTCAACGTTGCAGCCGCGCATCTTCGCCGCGTGGTAGGCGAAGAGTTGTAGCGGCAACACCGTGAGCAGCGGGGAAAGCATCTCCGGGGCCTGCGGGACCCAGAGGACGTCGTCGCAGAGACGCTGTATCTCGGTGTCTCCCTCGGTGGCGACGGCAATGACAGGGGCGTTGCGCGCCTTGACCTCTTCGATGTTCGAGACCATCTTCTCGTAAACGGAGTCCCTCGGCGCCAGGGCTACCACCGGGACGCGCTCGTCCAGCAGCGCGATCGGGCCGTGCTTCATCTCACCCGCGGGGTAACCCTCGGCGTGGATGTAGGAGATCTCTTTGAGCTTGAGGGCGCCCTCCATAGCGATAGGATAGCTGACCGACCGGCCCAGGAAGAGGAAGTCGTCGCGCCTGTAGTACTTGCCGGCGCACTCGATGACGTCGTCGGTGTAGGAGAGGACCTGCCGCATCTTCTCGGGCATCTCCTTGAGACCTTGTACGTTTCGGTCATACCGTGCGTCGCGCAAAGCCCCGCGCAGCCTTCCCAGGTACATGGCCAGCACGTATACCGCGGTCATCTGCGCGGTGAAAGTCTTGGTCGCGGCCACTCCGATCTCGGGCCCGGCGTGGGTCAGGATCACTCCCGACGCCTCCCTGGTCATCTGGCTGCCCACGGTGTTGACGATGGCGATGACCTTCGCGCCGCGCCTGGTCGCCTCTCTTACACCGGCCAGCGTATCCATGGTCTCGCCGGACTGGCTTATCGCCACCACCAGGTCATCACCTGTCACAACCAGGTTCCTGTAGCGGAACTCGGATGCAATCTCGATCTCTACCGGCAGCGCGGCCCACCTTTCGAACAGGTACTTGGCCAGCAGGCCGGCGTGGAAAGCGGTGCCGCACGCCACCACCACGACGCGCCGCAGGTCGCGGACGGCCTTGCTGGAGAGCTCGAGCTCGTCGATCTCAATCTGACCGTGGCCGTCGAACTTGTCGGCAAGGGTGTTCGCCACCGCCTCGGGCTGCTCGTTGATCTCCTTGAGCATGAAGTCCTCGTAGCCGCCCTTCTCGGCGGCGTCCAGGGACCAGGTGATCTCGACCGGCTCGCGAGCGACCTCGAGGCCCTCGAGCGTCGAGAGGCCGTAGCCGTGCCTGTCGATCGAAAGGATCTCGTCGTCTTCCATGAACAGCACGCTGCGCGTCTTCGCCAGGAACGCCGGCACCGCCGACGCCACGAAGTATTCGCCGTCACCGATCCCCATGCAGAGCGGGCTGTCCCTCCTGGCCGCCACGATCACACCCGGCTGCTTGCGGTGCACGGCCACCACCGCGAACGCGCCCTCGACCTCTTCCAGGCTGCGGCGCAGCGCCTCGCACAGGTCATCGACATAAAACTCCTCGATGAGATGCGCGATGGTCTCGGTGTCGGTCTGCGACTTGAACACGTGGCCCTTCGCCTCCAGCATCCTCCGCAGCGAGGCGTAGTTCTCGATGATGCCGTTGTGGACGACCGCGATGTCGGAGTTGCAGTCCAGGTGAGGGTGGGCGTTGAGCTCGGTGGGCGCCCCGTGGGTCGCCCAGCGGGTGTGGGCCACGCCGACGTTGCCGGCTATCTTCGACCCGTCCAGCACCGCGGACATCGCATCGAGGTTCCCGACGACTTTGACGCAGGTCAGCTCCTCTTCAGGAGAGATCACGCAGATGCCCGCCGAGTCGTAGCCGCGGTACTCGAGCCTGCGCAGCCCCGACATCAGGATATCCTGTGCCTGGTTGCTTCCAAGGTAACCGACGATTCCGCACATCGTTAAGTCCTGACTCTAGTGGTCGAGCTCGGCGAGGATCGCGTCGGCGATGGCGCCTGCCACCTCTCTGGCCTTGCTCTCGCTGGTCGCCTCGACCATGACTCGCTCCACCGGCTCCGTCCCGGACGACCTCACCAGGATCCTGCCCCGCTCGCCCAGCTCGCTCTCGTACTTCTCGATCAGGACCCAGACGGACATATCCGGCTTGAGCCTGCGTCCCGATTTGGGCCTCACGTTGAGGAGCACCTGCGGATACTTCTTCATGTTCTGGCAGAGGGACGACAGCGTCCGCCGCGTGTCCCTGACTATGCCCGCGACCATCAAGGCGGTGAGGGTCCCATCGCCGGTGGAAGCGTGCTCGCCGAAGATGATGTGCCCCGACTGCTCTCCTCCCAGCAACGCCCCCGTCTCCATCATACGCTCCAGCACGTAGCGGTCGCCCACCCGTGTCTGCTCCGATACGACCCCCATCTCGCCGAGGGCATGATAGAACCCCAGGTTGCTCATCACCGTGGAGACGACCAGTGGCGGGTGCAGCAGGTCGTGCTCCTTCAGGTAGCCGGCGACCATGGACATCACGAAGTCGCCGTCCCTGACCTCGCCGGTCTCGTCAACGCAGATGCAGCGGTCGGCGTCGCCGTCCAGCGCGAAGCCCATGTCCGCGCCCCACGACTTTACCAGCCTTATCACGGTCTCCGGGTGGGTGGAGCCGCAGTTCTTGTTGATGTTGCGGCCGTCGGGCTCGATGCTCAGCGTCTCGACCGTTGCGCCCAGCTTCAGGAATGCCCGCGGGCAGACCCGGTAGGCCGCGCCGTTCGCGCAATCGAGCACGACCTTGTAGCCCTCCAGGTCGAAGTTCACGCACTCCAGCAGGTGCGCGACGTAGAGGCCCTCGGCGTCCTCGATGGCGGCAACCTCCCCCAGGGGCCCGCCGTCGCCGGGTCCGTCACCCTGCTCGAACTGCTTTTCTATGGCCTGCTCGACGTCGTCGGGGAGTTTCACTCCCCCTGGTCCGAAGAACTTGATGCCATTGTCGCTGAACTGGTTGTGCGACGCGGAGATTACCACGCCAGAGGTCGCCTCGAACTCCTCGGTGAGGAAAGCGACAGCCGGGGTGGGTATGACGCCCGCCAGAAATACCGTGGCGCCCTGTGAAAGGAGGCCGGCGACCAGCGCGTCCTGAAGCATCGGGCCGGACTGCCTGGTGTCCCTGCCTACCACGATGCGGCAACCGGGTCCGCCGAACGCGATGACAGCCGCACGCCCGAGCCGCAGCGCGAGTTCGGGGGTGAGGTCGCGGTTCGCTTCTCCCCTGATGCCGTCTGTGCCGAAATACTTCTTCATAGTCCTCCGAGGGGCCACCTACACTAGAAATATATCACAACGATGCGGCCTTACCTGCCTGACAGCGGGTACGCGAAAATGAGCAGCCGATTGGGGTGGTGCGAGCCTGTTGCTGGTGCCCTGGTCTAGCGCTTGGAGAACTGCGGCCGCTTGCGTGCGCCCTTGAGTCCGTACTTCTTGCGCTCTTTCATGCGCGCGTCCCTGGTGAGGAACCCGCCCTTCTTGAGATCGCCGCGGAGCTCTTCATCGTGAACGACCAGCGCTCGCGCAATGCCGAGCCTCATGGCGCCGGCCTGTCCCGATATTCCGCCGCCCTCGACCTTGGCCACCACGTCCCAGCTGCCCTTCAGGTCCAGGTGTACCAGCGGAGCGAGCACCTCGATGCGATGCCGGCGGTTGGGAAAGTATTTCTCGAGCGTTGTGCCGTTGACCGTAAGCTCTCCGGCCCCCGGGTAGAGACGCACGCGAGCGACGGCTTCTTTTCGCCTGCCTGTTCCCATGAAGAACTCGTCAGCCAAGCTAACCTACCTCTTTATCTCCAGTGTCTCGGGCCTCTGCGCCTCGTGCGGGTGGTCCGGACCCGCATAGACGTGCAGCTTCTTGATCATCGCGCGCCCCAGCCTGTTGTGCGGGAGCATGCCCTTGACCGCGAACATGATGACCCGCTCGGGGTGCTCCTCGTGCAAGGTCGAATACGGGGTCTCCTTCAGGCCGCCCGGATAACCGCTGTGGTGATAGTACACCTTCTGGTTCTCCTTGTTGCCGGTCAGCACGATCTTTTCGGCGTTAACGATGACCACGAAATCGCCGGTGTCCATACTCGGCGTGTAGATGGCCTTGTTCTTGCCCCGCAGCACTACGGCGACCTGCGTCGCCAGCCTGCCCAGGACCTGGCCCTCGGCGTCGATGATGTACCACCTGCGTTCGATGTCCGCGGGCCTTGCCGAATAAGTGTTCTTTGTGAGCTTCAGATGCGCCATGATTTCCTCGTAAAAAACGACGCCCGCACGGGCGTCAACACCTCATGATGATAGGTCAAGGGCCAGGCGGTGTCAACCAAGCCCGGCGCCGCTCTAGGGCCTCCAAAACGGTCTTTTCAACGGGAGTGGAAGTAGGCGGTGACCCCGGCGGCGATCTCCCGGGCTACCTCCTCCTGGCCCGATGGGCTGTCCTTCACCTTGGACATGTTGTTCTCGATGCACACCACCGGCACCGTTGAAAGGACGCTGCCGATGAGGGCCGTAGGATGCCCCGCCGGGGTGGAGTTGCCCTGCGAGCTCCCGCCGGTATCGTCCTTGACCGACAGCCCCAGGCCGGGCGCGATAGCCCGCGCGAGCTCGTCGCTGGCGCTGGCCACTCCGCCGTCGACGACCGTGACCCGGGAGGGGTCCGACGAGGGGCATCTCGCCCCGTTCGCGGGCGGTCGCATCACGCCGGTGTAGCCGGTGTCGTCGTAGTGCAGCCGGACCACCGCGCTGCAGGCGTTTCCGATGTCGGCCCTGGTGCGAAGGCTCGCGTAAGCGCCGGCGCTGTCCTTGGTGAGCCTCACGGTGAAGCCCGCCTGCTCCAGGGCGGACTTGGTCTTCTGCGCCAGGTCCCACATGTTCTGCAGCTCGCCGGTGCAGCCCCCGTTGTCCCCCACGTTCAGACCGGTGGCAGAGTCGATCTCGTTACCGTCGTGCCCTGAGTGCCCCGGGTCCAGGCAGATGACGACGCCCGTTGAAGCCGGTTGCTGCTGAGCCGGGGCCGCAGGCTGGGTCTCTGTAGCCCCCGGCGCGTCGCTGCCAGCATCGGGGCTGGTCGCCAGAGCGCTATTATTGCTGGTCCTGCCCGTGAACTCGGGCGACTCGTGCAGGCCCTTAAGGCGCACCATTATGGTATCGTCCTTCTCCATGCTGGTGCCGGCCTTGGGGTCCTGGAGCTCGACCTTGAGTTTGCTGCAGTTGCCGCTGGAGTCCTGCATGGAATCGATCTGCACGAAGAGGCCGAGAGACTCGACCTGCTTCTTGGCGTCGGTGAACTTCATGCCCACCAGCTTGGGCGCGGATAGCCCGCCCGAGTTCATAGTGAGCACCATGACGATGGTGGCCGCGACGGCCCCCATCAGGGCCACCACCCCGACCAGCATCAGCGTGTTCCTGATACGCCGCCTTTTCGCCTGCCGCTCGAAGCGAATGGAAGTCCTGTTCAGATGTTCGTTTCTCGGTTCGTCTACGAAGGATCCATCGTCGGCTATCTTTATCACCACCTGGAATCCCGCCGTAAAAGAGAATTATAAGTATGCCCGGGCTATTCCTTCAAAATGGATGACGCCGCGCGCCGTCCGCGGGTTCCGCGCGTGCGGCGCGTGCGATATATAATCGCTNNGGGGACGTCGCGCCGCTTTCCGGCATCTTCACAGCCCCGGGTGGCGTCCCCGGCGCCGCCTCGGTGATGAAGGACTACTCGGGCAGACAGGTCCCCTCCTTCCTCTGCCTCATGGCGCTTGCCGGTGGCTTCGGCCCTCCGGCGCGCTCGCAGACCGCGGCGCACATCGCGCTGGACAGCGTGGACGAACTGCTCGACCCCGGACGCTTCGAAGGAGCTCCGGAGTTCAACGCCGCCGCCGGGCGCGTGCTCGAGACCTCCTTCGAGCTGGCCAACTCGCGCCTTCGCGAGACCGACGACGGCTCGGAGCAGGTGAGCGGGGCGACGCTGACCGTGGTCGCGTCCGATGCCTCCAGCGCGTTCATCGGGCACGTCGGCAACGCCAGGGCCTACCTGCTGACCGAAAGAGGCCTGCGTCAGCTCACCAGCGACCACGTGGAGTACCTCGAGGCCGCCCGGACCAGGCTGACACGAGCGCTGGGCATCGACGACGAGATCGAGACCGACATACTCAGGGTCCCCTTGAAGGCGGGCGAGGTCCTCCTGCTCTGCAGCCACGGGATCTACTCCGCGCTCGACGAGGGCGAGATCGTCGCGGTAATGGGCGCGCCGGACACCGCCGCCGCCTGCCGAACGCTTGCGGAGACCGCTGCCGCCAGAGGCGCGGGGGGAGACCTCACCGTCGCGGCATGGCGCGTCCCCGGCAGGTCGTTGGACGAGGGAGCAGTGACTCCCGGCGGCCTCGGGACGAAAGCGCAGGGCAAGGGAAAAGGGCATCGGCGCCGCTGGGTGGTGGCGTTGCTGGCCGTGCTGATCATCGCGGCGGGGACGGTGGTCGGCCTGGGGCTTGGCCTTAACTGGTTCAAGCCGGCCGCGAAGAAGGCATCGAGCGTGCATGCGCCTAAGGCACGCTACGTGCAGGGCGACGTCCTCAAGGTCGACACCTCCGGGGGCACCGCGGCCTGCTACATGACCGACTACCCGGGCGGGCCGGACCAGGTCAGGCTGTACGATGGCTGGAAGGTCCGCGTCCTGTCGACAATGTACGCGGGCGGCAAGCGGTGGTACAGGGTCGAGGTGACCGAAGGCCCTTCGGCCGGCAAGGAAGGCTACGTAAAGGAGAGTTTCCTGGCACCGAGCGGCTGAGGCCCGTCCTCAGTTGCCTGAGTTGCCCGGGCTGGTGGTGGTGTCGCCGCCCGGCTGGGCGCTGGAGACTGGAGCGTGCGCGGCGTCGTACATCGACTTGCAGGTCTTGGCGTCCAGGCTCAGCAGGTAGTCCCTGGTGAGGTTCACCGATTCGGCGACCAGGTTTACGTACACATGGTCCATTGTGTCTTCCGAGGTGCCGGCCTTGGTGTCCGATTGCGAGCCGGGCAGCATCCGCTCGAGCCAGACCGCCGGGATCCCCGCGTCACCGAACGGCTCGTGATCGCTGTCCTGCCCCTGCAGGCGTTTGCTGACCAGGCCCTTGCCCTGGGTGTAGTTCACCAGCGCGTCGGCAAGCCCCGGGCTCCTCACGCCCCAGTCCCTGAAAGTGTTCTCCGAGCCCACTCCGATGGTGTCCAGCGACAGGACGCCGAGCACCTTGGCGCGTTCCACCTCAGGCTGCGTCCCCAGGTAGTGGCGCGAGCCGAACCTGCCGGTGCCCGACGAGTTGTTCTCCTCCGCTCCGAACAGCAGGAACCGCACCTCGGGATAATGTTTGGTCCCCTTCAACGTGCGTGCCACATCGAGCAAGGCGGCGCAACCGGAGGCGTTGTCGTTCGCGCCGGGCGAGCCCGACTTGGAGTCGATGTGCGCGCAGACGAAGAACGTGTACTTGCTGCTCTGACCGGGGTCGGCGGTGACGAGGTTCTGCGAACTCGACCCGCTGGGGAGGACGAACTCCTCCATCCCCACTTTGTAGCCCAGCTTCTCGAGCTCGGTCAGGAGGTAGCTGGCGGCTTGTTTCTCTCCCGCTTTGCCCTCGGGGCGCGGACCGATGTTCGCGCTCAAGAAGGTCATGACCTGCCGGATCTTCTCGGGGTCCGCTGGGGTGGTGGCCGCGTTCGGTTTGCTGGAGGCCGCGGGTGACGTACTCTTGGTGACCTTGACAACTTTGTGCGTGCTGACCTTGGGCTTCGGCTTGAGCTTCGCCTGCACCAGGTACCCTGCGGCCACGCCGATGGCGAGCCCGAGGATGAGCGTCAGCGCCAGCCAGAGCTTTCTTCTTCGAAACATGATATGAGACTCTACCTTGATAGGTTACTGTTTGTATACACCTTGGACCCCGGCCTCCGGTTATCCTTCCCAGCGCCCGCTGAGCGCCCTCACGGCGGCCCGGTGGCACAGCGAGATAACATGGTAACGGCTTTTCGGAGGTATCCATCTAGGCGGGGTTCGATCCGCGCTCCACCACCACGGTCCCCTCCGGATAGGCCACCTGCCAGAGGAACAGCCCCTGCGCCGGCAGCGGGTCGGCGCAGGGCCGATCGCCGCTCTGGAGATATCGGCCCAGCGCCTCGAGGTCCATCCTGCCGCAGCCGACGTCCTTTATGGCCCCGGCCATTATCCTCACCATCCGGTAGAGGAACGCGTTCGCCCTGACGCGGATGCACAGCAGGTCCTCGAAAGGCTCGGTCATCTCGCATTCGAGCACCCTGCGAACCTTCGACTCCTCGACGCCGCCCTTGACCCTGAACGCCGAGAAGTCGCGCTCTCCGATGAACGCTCCACAGGCCTGCGCCATCGCCAGGCGGTCGAGCGNNTTGAGGCTGGCCGAGGCCTTGTCCGTGTCGAGCCTGTCGGTTATGTCGAAGGCGGCGGCCTGTCCCAGCGCGTGGACCCCGGTGTCCGTCCTCCCTGATCCCTGCACCCGTACCTCACGGCCCGTGAAAGCAGTGATCGCGTGCTCGACCGCGCCTTGGATCGTCTCCATTCCTGGCTGTCTCTGGAACCCGTGGAATTCAGTTCCGACGTACTCGAGGACGAGCAGGTATCTGGGCAATCTTCCCTCTTCTCTGTGTTCGGCGCCCGCCGCAGGCCGGCCTGAAGATCACAGCGCCGGGGAGGCGTGTTCTATGATCGATTCGAGCGAGGAGTATCCGACGACCCCGCGGTCGATGTCGTCCATGGCCCTGCGCAGGTTGCCGGCCAGCACCGGGTCCTCGGCCACCTCCGCGAGCTGGCGCAGCAGGTCGATGATCTGCTTCATCGTCCTCACCATATCGCCGATCGACCTGTCGGGAAAACGAGAGAGCATCTCATCGAGGCCCGCCCCCTGCGCCCACATGAAGGCGGCCTCACCGAAGCCCGCATCGGGAAAGCCGAGCAGGTCCAGGCCCCTCGCGCCCTCCGCCTCCTTCATCTCCGCCAGCGTTGTGTTCAGCCACTCCAGCGCGTGGGCGAGCTCGCCCTGCATGTGCGCCTCGGCCGCCCGGGCTATCGCCCGGTCCTCGTCGGTCAAGGTCTCGCGCGACTCGTAGATGAACCAGGACGCGAAGGCGGCCAGCTCCGCGGGCTCCAGCCGCGACATGACCCCGGCGTCGATCGCCTCGACCAGCAGCAGGTCGCACTCGTTGTAGACGCGCCTCAGCACGTCGCCCTTGTGAGTCGGCGTGGCGCCCTCCATGAAACCGTAGGCGTTGAGGAGGTCCACCACGTCCACCAGCCTCCGTGACACCACGTCGTAGCCCGAGTCCCTCTCCGTGGATGCGCTCTCGATCTGCCGGGAGATCTTCTCGACCTTGCGGGCGGCCTCCATGCAGCGCCCGCTGTGGGCGCATTCGTTGCAGGCGTTGTCCTTCATCTCGGAGATGAGCTTCGCGGTGGCCTCCGCGAGCTCCGTCTCCTCGGGGCTCCTCTCGGGCCCCTGCGCCGGCTCGGCCTTCCTGCCCAGCGTTTCCATCGTCACCCCGACCTGCCTGCGGACCTTCTTGGTGGGAGAGGTGATCTTGGAGACCTCCACCGCGCCGACCACCCGGGGCGCCTGCTTGAGGGTCTCGAGCGTCAGGCGCCGGTAGCGCCCGGTGGGGTCGACGACCAGGATGCCCGCCGCGTCTTTCTTCCCCTGGTGCTTGCGAACGACCGCGAAGATCTTCTGCGAGCCCCGCTGCCCAATCGTGAAGACATCGCCCGGCTTCATTGCCGCCATCGAGTCTCGTATCTCGCGCGCGCGGCGGTCCTTGGTGATCGTCGCCAGCCTGCGCTGCATCTGCGCGATCTGTTTCTCCAGCGCGCGGAACCGGGTCGCGTCGGCCTCCGGGCACCTGCTCGCGGTCAGCTCCCGTTCGAGGTCCTCGTCCAGCGTCTCCAGCCGCGCCTGCAGCGTCACCACCCTCTTGTCCGCGGAGTACTGCGCGAAGGAGAGATTGAGCAGGCGCTGTGTCTCGGCGAGGTCGTGCTCGGCCAGCATGTTGGCGGCCATGTTGTAGGAGACCTCGAAGCGCGAGACCACCGGGTGCGGCTCCTTGTTGACCAGCGAGCGTATCGCGTCCACGTTGAAGAAGCGCTGGAACAACACCACCGAGAAGCCCTCGTCATCGATTCCCCTGCGCCCCGCCCGGCCGGTCAGCTGCTTGTACTCACCGGGGAGCAGCGGCCTGTGCTCCTCGCCGTTCCACTTGCTGAGCGACTCTATGATCACGCTGCGCGCCGGCATATTGATGCCGAGCGAGAGCGTCTCCGTCGCGAAGACCACCTTGATCAGCCCGCTGGTGAAGAGCTCCTCCACCGCCTCCTTGAACAGTGGCAGCGCCCCGGCGTGGTGCGCCGCGACCCCCATGCAGAGCGCGCTGTGGAAGCTGTCGTAGTCGAGGCAGTCGAGGTCGGACCTGTCCAGGTACTGTATCTTCTCGGCGAGGTAGCGCTCAATGGCCTTCGACTCGGCGGGCGTGTTAAGCCTCAGCCTCTCCCTCAGGCAGTAGGTGACCGAGTCCCGGCAGGCGGCGCGCGAGAAGAGGAAGTAGATCGCCGGAAGCATCTGCTTGCGCTGGAGCTCCCTGATGACGTCGGTCCTCCTGGGCCTCAGGTCCGGCCCGCCCCGGCGGCCCCCCTTTCGAGGCCCACGAGCTTTGAGCGCCTCCAACTCCTCCTCCATGATGCGGGGGAGGCTCTTCTGAAAGAGCGGGACCAGGGCCCTGCCGACGAAGTAGAAGTTCTTGAGCTTGACCGGCCGCTCCGAGGAGAGCACGACCTCCACGCCGGTCCTGAGGCTGTCCATCCAGTCGGCCAGGTCGTGCGCGTTGGACACGGTCGCGCTGAGCGCTACCAGCTTCACGTGGTGAGGAAGGAGGATGACGATCTCCTCCCACACCGCCCCGCGCGCGGGGTCCTGCATGTAGTGCACCTCGTCGAGCACCACCACGCCCAGGTCTCTGAGCAGCGGGCTCGCCTCGTAGATCATGTTGCGCAGCACCTCGGTGGTCATCACCACCAGCTGGGCCTCCCCGTTGATGCTGTTATCACCGGTAAGGAGCCCGACGTCCCCGGGCGGATAGGCGCGCGAAAGATCGCGGAACTTCTGGTTGGAGAGCGCCTTGAGCGGCGTGGTGTAGAAGAACTTCTTGCCCTCCGACCGGGCCTGCTCGAGGGCGTACTCGGCTATCACGGTCTTGCCCGAGCCGGTGGGCGCGGCCACCAGCACGGACTTGCCGCGCGACAGCTTGTCTATCGCTTCGCGCTGGAAAGCGTCAAGCGGGAACTCGTATCTCCGGGCGAAATCGTCTGGTTTCATCGTCCTATTGTAACCATTTCACAACCCCCGCCGCGTGCGCCTATAATGTTCTGCAACCGGACTAGGGGGAGC